>CANQJX010000053.1 GCA_947624335.1 uncultured Marvinbryantia sp. | reverse complement strand
ATGCGCTTTCAGGTTTCTGCCTTCCAGCTTCTTCGCCGCTTCCAGCCCGATCGTCGCTTCCGTGTTATAGGTGTTGATGAACGTCTGGTTTTCTTCGTCCATGGACGTCTGTACATCCAATGTACCGTCGCCCTTATCCGCTACGGTTACCGTTACCGTATAAACATCGTCTGCATAGCTATAACCGTCCGCACCCTTGTTAACTTCCGTTATCGTATAGGTATGCGTCCCGACGTCTTTCAGGGTATACTCAATAACCGGGAATGCAATGTGGCCTTCGCCGTCGTTCTCGCCTTGTGCCACTACATTGCCGGCTTCATCTTTTACCTCAAACGAAAACTGTCCGGATGTCAGTTCTCTGCCTCTCAGTTCCTTTGTCGCCTCCAGGTACAGTTCGCCCCTGGCATTATAGGTATTTACAAATTCCGCAGCATCTGCCGCCTCGCCGTCTTTTGTATACGTTACGCTGGCAACAAGTTCTCCGTCTTGTTCTGTAACGTCAACCGTCACATCCCACACGCCGGCATCATAAGTATAGCCGCCCTCCGTCGTACCGCCATTTTGCTCTACGATGGTATAATGGTGGGTGCCCGCTTCCTGATATGTCAGATCAGTGAGTTCGGCAAACGTTACGTCGCCGCTGCCCGTTACGCTCTGGGTGTCAAGCACGTTCCCGCTTTCGTCCCGCAGTTCAAACGTAAATACTTTGTCGCTTGCATCCCTGCCCTGTACTGTCTTGTGGGCTTTCAGTTCTACTTTTGTTTCTTCGGGCTGCTCCTCGCCAATGATATTGGTCACGCCGCTGGTCGGATTTTGAGAGTCCACATCCGGCTGGATTCCGTGAATTTCGCCGTCGGAATGGTTATACTTTCTGGCAATCATCGTACCGCCCAGATTACCTGTGGCTCCTTCTACCTCACAAAACGGAGCAAGAATAATTCCGGTCGTCGAACCGACCTGTTTCAGTTTTCCAGCATATGGCTTATCCGTCTTGTAATTGTAGAAGTTGAACAAAACACGGGCATGAGACTTTGTCGCAAAATCCGGGTTCATTTGCTTCGCTTCTGTATCGCCAAATTTAAGAGAATATTGTCCATACTCATATACTTCCTTGTTATAGTTGGACATATCCACATTGATAACGAGATATTTGTAATTTTCACCGTCTTCCGTTGCTTCTACATTGAAAACGTGATCCCGCTGCAGTTCATCTGCCGTTAAATTCACAACTTGAACGTCGCTGCTGTCCTTCATATGGGCAATTTCACGGGATGCTTTCCACAGCGTTCCCGTATTTTCAGCAAACATTGTATCAAAGTCAAGTACCGGAATACCATTTGTCCCCGCCTTGACAATCGTAATCTCTCCGAAGCAAATCGTATTGTCGTTGAGAATCCGTACTTGGTTGATATTTTGTCCGTCTATGCTGATATCATAGCTTTCCTTCGGGCCTGGATCAACCTTTTTTCTCTCTTCTATTGCTTCATTTACTGTATCATAAAATGTCGCCCAACTAGACGCGCCCAAAGCCACCATACTGTTCGGTCTGGCTCTGGTTAGGTCTACAAAATTCTCCTTTTTTATTTCCTCAAAATACGAATAATTGTTATATCCATCCGTTCTAATTTCTATATTATTTGCATTGCTGTCATAGGTAACATAAATGTCTTCGTCGTCTATCGTTATCTTGCCAGATCCCGACACCTCCGTGCCGTTAATGACCTCGCGGAAATAGTATGTCCCGCTCGACAGATGCTCAAATGTAACGCTAAATTGTCCATCCGGTCCTGTCGTACCTTCTTGATATCCTATTAGCCTGTCAACTCCGCCTTCGCCTCCGGCACGGTAAAGATTTATCCTTACTTTCCGGCCAGGCAAAAGCTCTGTGCCGTTTTCGTCTGTCTTTTTGTATGTTTTTGTAATTGTTATCTTGTTATTTACGCTCTTATAGTTATTATCGCTGAAGTTAAAGTTCTTGCAATCTCCTACAAAATCAGCGAGTTTTGCTGCAATTGTCGATTCTGTATCTGCCTTCTGATCGTACGAAAGCGTCACTGCGCCAAAGTTTTTCGCCCAATCCAACAGGTCTTTTATCCTCTGCCACGAACCCGGAGTATCGCCCACCTGTTCCCCTGATATCGGCATTATATCGCCTTCTCCGGTCAGTTCAATTTGCTCCGGAAAGTCCGTAACTATACATGACTGCAGTATGAAATCGCCTTTTTTGATTTCTTTGTAGCCCGGCAAATTGTTTATTTCATTCACCTTCTGGTTTTCCGGAACATCCGTCTTTGTGGACTCAAACAGTTTTACTGTATAAGTCTCGCCCGGCTTCGGATAAAAGGGCGTCATCCCGTCGTTGTTTACCGTCGCTTCACCGTTCTGTCCATACAGTCTGTCAATCGTAATGTCTTCCGGAAGCTCGCCGTTTTCCACTTCCAGTTTCTTTACAATCTGTTTGTTGTTTCCTTCTATCGCGACATAGAAAGAACCGTCCTCACTCAGATTTTCGCCCTGCAGCTCCGGCTCAATCGGTGCGTTTCCATCAAGTGAAATAACTGTATATCCGCTAAAACTGTCTGCTTCAAAATTAACTTCCTGCACTTCGCCGTTTTCCAGAACAGCGGCATCATCTACAGGAACCGACTCAACCGTACCGGCATCCGTGGTATGCTCCACCTGCACTTCTACCGTGTCTGATTCCTCTGCCTGCTTCTGGATTTCGTGCTGAACAAGTTTTACATCCACCGTAGCGCCGTCGGCAGGCTCGATCTCCTGTCCGTCGTACTCAAAATGGATATCATAGCGTACCACATTCAGCAGGATTTTGTTTTCTTCCAGTCTTTCTTCTATTTCTGCGATATCGCTCTGCGATACTTCTATCGGGCTCACTACAAGCTGTGTTCCCGCCGGGAACGCAAAACGATCGGATACGGTTGCCGTTACCGTTACCGCATTGTCTTCATATATAAATTCTTCTGGGAGTCCAAGTTCTGATCCATCGCCAACCAAAGCGTTCGCAGTAGCGTGATGTACGCCCGCAACTACATCCTGCGTGTAGTAGGCTTCGCCTTCCTGCCCGCTGATGTCCGCCAGAGTCTGGCATGAGATCTCCATTTTCTTATTTAAAAGGCTGTATAATGCAGCGTCGAATTCTTCTTTATCAAGATCCGGCGCGGCCACCGCCAGCTTCTGCGCCAGCAGTTTTTTAAGGTCCGCAATCTTCCAGCTTGTGCTGTTATGCTCGGATACCTCGTCCCACGCCACGCTGATAGTCTGGTCGAGTTCCGGGAAAGCAATCGTAAGACCCTCTCCTGTAAATTCCATCGCGCCGCTGCTTACCTTGTCGCTCAGGACAAACTCGTCGCCGACGGTCTCTTTGAAGAGGTCGTCTGTATTAAAGAGAATTTTCCAGTCGATTACTCTCTTTTTCTCTACGATCTGGTCGGTCGCCTCACCCGCTGCGGAAAGAGGTCTGAAGTCGATGTCTTCCAGCGCAACGTCTACCGCGGTGCCGTCCACCGTCACCACATTGGAAGTTTCTTCATATGTGGGATTGCCGTCGATCCCGGAAAGATCCAGCTTTGCTTCAAAGTAGAAAATATATACGTCCCCGACGTTCATCCTGGGGATAACGCACGCAAAGCCGTCTTCTCTCTGGGTAAGCTCCATCGCTACCTTTTCTTCTATAGAAAGATCCTGTCCGGATTTAAGCGTCTGGAGAAGGCCCTGATAAGAAAGAAGCGTTCCGGTAACCGTATCGTCGATCACTACGTTTTTCTGGTCGCCGTCCGCGCTGACGGTTATCTTATACTCAAGCGTACCGTCCTCTCTTGTACTTATAATTTCGTTGTTGATTAAGACGTCTCCCGCTTTCAGCGCTTCGGTGGTGTACGCTTCAGCAGCGCCGCCCGCCTCGTCCGGGAATGTCTCCTGTTCTACTTCTACTTCATCGCCGATGATGAATTCTTCATCCGCCGCCGCATCCGGTGCCGGCGTCTCAGCCGCCGCGTCCGGTGTCGGTGTCTCGGCTGCCGCTGTATCCGGTGCCGGTGTTTCAGGCGCCGGCGTCTCAGGCGCCGGTGTTTCGGGCGCCGCTGTCTCAGCCGCCACAACCACCGGTTCAGCCGATACCGTCTCTGTCTCTACCGCAGATACTATGGAGCTTTGCTGAAGCATCATAGCAAATGCCAGAAACAGTGCAAAGAATCTCTTTGCTGGTTTGTTCGCAGATTTCTTCATTTCTTTTCCTCCCAAAAAAAGTCTCTTCTACGAGTTACAAAAAGCTTTAATAAGTCGCAAAACAGTCTTATAAAGCATACCTCCGCCCCATGCCCCATTTCTGTGCAGATGGCTTTTGTGTATACCTGATAAGACGTTTCACACTGTAAAATTCAGAAAAATTTGTGCATTTTGCTTCCTTTTCCAATCTTTTTGTGTTATCATTATAATAAATTTTCCAGCAAAATGCTACTGTTATTTTTGAAATATTTATGCGTTTTTGGAATAACAAAAAAGGGGGGGGGAGAGTAATGAAATTAGAACACATGCAGGAGCTTCTTGCCTTAAAACACTACGAAAATTATACGCTCGCGGCAAAAGAGATGTTCATTACACAGTCGGCTTTAAGCCGCCATATTAATGCGTTGGAAAAAGAACTGGGTACAACGCTGATCAACCGCAATACGCATCAGGTGCGCTTTACGGAAGAAGGAATGGAAGCATGCGGCACCTTTGAAGAAATGCTGAAGCTTTATAACGGCTATATTACGCGGCTCCGGGAACGGCAAACCGGCGCGGAAGGCTTGCTGCGGATCGGCATTTTATATTATTCTTCCCAGCAGAGCTGGCGCTCCGCCCTGCCCGCTTTCCACAAGAAATATCCCAATATAAAGATACAGACGTTTACGCGTCAGCCCCATGAAATCTATCAGGCTTTGCTGGATAATGAAATCGACGCCGGCGTCCTGAGCGTGGCGGATTATCCGGATAAAGACCTGCTGGGCTTTCAAAGTTTTGCGCGCAGCGGCGCAATCGCCATGGTTCCCCTGCAGCACCCTCTTTCTTCCAGAAAAACGCTGACGCAGAAGGATCTTGCGCATGAGCAGATCGTACTGTTAAGAGAAGATCTGTGCACCACGCGCGCAATTATGGAAGCGCTCTCCCGCTGCCATTTTATCCCGGAACGCACAATATACTCCAGCAATATTGATACTATGCCGTTTACCCTTATAGAGACAAACAGCATCCACATCAACAGTTCCAGTCTCCTGCTGCCCGGATTTGAAGCGGAAATCCGCAGGATTCCGATTGTCTGGCCGGAATTGTACTTTACAAAAGCGCTTGCTTACCGGACGGATAATCATAATCCGGCCCTCTCTCTCTTTCTCGACATGGAAAAATCTATTTAACATTATTTTTTTCACTTTAACATATGTATTTTATCGTTCAATTCCATCACGAGCGATCTGCCCTTTTTGAAACGGATGCTTTCTCATGCAGATTTCGGATACATAATCCGCCCTTTTTAGTAATTCTTTGCCCGGATTCTGCCCGGTAAGGATCACTTCCAGTTTTTCCGGTTTTCTGTCTAAAAAGGAAAGCAGTTTTTTTTCATCCAAAAGCCCCGCGCGGATGGTATAAATAATCTCGTCCAAAAACAGTACCTCGTAATCGTTTGCCAGTTCTGTCACTTTTTCCAGTTGCCGCTCGTAAAAGGCTTTGCGCCCGCGTTTTTCTTCTTCTGTCATCTGAAAGCTGAATTTTTCTTCCTCTAAACCGTCAAGAAACGTAATGTTCGCCACATTCTCCATTATTTTGCGTTCGCTTGTGCTGTTGTTCTTCATAAATTGATAGATCAGTACGCGGTAGCCGTAACCGGCGGCGCGCACGCAAAGACCCATGCCCGCCGTGGTCTTTCCCTTTCCATCTCCGCAGTAAATATGGATCAGCCCTGTCGTTTTCGTCCCCATTTTGTCGAGTTCCTTCCTATTATAATATATAGCAGGCTTATGATATCATAAAAAGGGTAATTTTACAATGCCGCGCCGCTTACTGATTATTTACAAAAAAGCCGGTTTCGTGTATGATAGGTGATAGAAATAGCTGACAAGGGGGTAAAGGGTTTGGATCCTGCAAAAGTACGAAAGATTTTTCTTCCGCTGTTATGTATGATATTGTGCGCCTGCTGCTCTTTGGCGGCCGCCGCTTCGTCTGAAAAGGTGGAAATCGTTGTTTCGTCCGGGGAATCCGCTTCCGCCTCGAAAACAGAGGCAGAAGATACGGCAGTCTGGTCGAACTTTTCTGATCTGCAAAAGCAGATTATGGTGCGGGAATCTGATGAAAACCGTGCCGGGCAATACAACGTGCATATATTGACTAAGGAAGATCTTGCCGCCGCGTTCGGCAATTTCCCCCATTATCTGGAGACGGCTTCTTCTCTGCTAAAGAAACTGAACGGCTTTTCTTCGGCCGATCCGGCAAGCGTGCCGGAAATAAAAATCGGCAGCGGATATATGATCGTGCGTCCCTGCTGGCATTCTTTCGAGCAGCAGATTTCGGATATGATCGAAAGCTATCAGGGCGATTGGTCCGTCTATGTAAAAGATCTGTCGTCCGGCAGGGTCATGGAAGTCAACGAACATAGCATGGAATCCGCCAGTCTGATTAAGCTGTATATTGCCGGAGCAGTCTATGAGCAGCTTGATCTCGGAAATTTAAACGAAACAGATACGATTATGACCAGTCTGAATCAGATGATCACGGTGAGCGATAACGAATCCTCAAATGTACTGGTGCGCGCAATGTGCAATGAAAGCGGTGATTTTCAAAGCGGCCTGGCAAAAGTAAATGATTTTAACGCGCGCCATGGCTTTGTGAATACCCGCCAGGTAAACGGCATTGCCGATCCCAGCCTGTGGGTGTCCGACGGCATTAACATGACCTCCACCGCAGACTGCGGGCGTCTTTTGGAAATGGTTTATAACCGCAGCCTGGTCTCGCATTATAATTCGTTTCGTTTTGAAACGCTTTTAAACCGGCAGGAGGTCAATTATAAAATCCCGGCGGGTCTGCCGGAGAGTGTGCATATTTCGCATAAAACCGGGGAAGTATCCGATACGGAAAACGACGCGGCGATTATTTATACGCCTTACGGCGATTACATTTTCTGCATTATGTCCACGGATCTTACCGATACCGGCTCGGCGGTAGATCATATTCACAGCGTAACCGCGCAGGTTTATGATTATTTTACCGGCCATGTGATCTCTGTTGACACGCAGGACGATAAACTGACGGAATATTTGCCGGAAAAGCCGTACATCATATATGAAAAAGCGGATACGGAAACGAGCGGGGAGTAAGGCATGTTTCGTTTATGGGGAAAGCTCTGGAAAGACAATCATTTGATTACAGATACGACCGTTTGCGACGACAGCGCGGATACCAGGACGCACAAGGTTTTTCGCGCGCTGGACGAAGTCTGCGTGCGGTTTGATCTGGGGAAGCCGATCTGGCTGGACAAAAATATCCGGGAGTTTCAGCGTCACGCAAAGACGCGGTTCTCCCCGGATAATTTTGTGGAAACGGTTGAATTTGATTATCTGGAAATACAGATCATTGAGGAATAAGCGGGGCGGCGCTGTACGGTTGTTTTTATTTTGCCCAATCGTACGCGTATTTCACCGCTTTTTTCCACCCTTTGATCCGCTGCATACGCTCTTTTGGTGAAATCTGGGGCACAAAGGTGCGCGCAGTTGCCGAGTTGCGGATGACGTCCTCCTTGGACTGCCAGTAGCCCACCGCCAGTCCGGCGAGATACGCCGCGCCCATGGCCGTTGTCTCCACGCAGACCGGCCGGTTGACCGGAGCGCCGATAATATCCGCCTGCGTCTGCATCAGGAAGTTGTTGGCGCTGGCGCCGCCGTCCACCTTTAGCGCCGTAAGTTCCATACCGGAATCCGCCTGCATGGCCTCCAGCACGTCCTGTACCTGATAGGCCAGCGAATCCAGCGTAGCGCGGATGATATGATATTTGTTAACGCCGCGGGTAATGCCCACCACGCATCCTCTGGCGTACTGATCCCAGTAAGGCGCGCCAAGGCCGGTAAAGGCGGGCACTACATAGCAGCCGTTTGTATCCGGCACTTTCTGCGCCATATATTCTGAATCTTCGGCAGAATCAATCAGCCGCATTTCGTCGCGCAGCCACTGGACTGCCGCGCCCGCTACAAAAATCGATCCTTCCAAAGCATAATTTACTTTTCCGTCTAATCCCCACGCAATGGTTGTAACCAGCCCGTTTTTGGAAAACACCGGCTTTTCTCCGGTATTCATCAGCAAAAAGCAGCCCGTTCCGTAGGTGTTCTTGGCATTGCCCGCGTAAAAACAGGTCTGCCCGAACAGGGCCGCCTGCTGGTCGCCCGCCGCGCCCGCAATCGGAATTTCGCCGCCAAAGAACGAAGCGTCCGCCATGCCGTAAACGCAGCTTGACGGCATCGGCTTTGGCAGCATGGAACGCGGGATTTCAAGTTCTTTTAAAATGTCTTCGTCCCATTCCAGCGTATTAATATTGAACAGCATCGTGCGCGCCGCGTTGGAATAATCCGTCACATGCACCGCGCCTTTGGTCAGCTTCCAGATCAGCCAGGTTTCCACCGTTCCGAAAAGCAGTTCCCCCTTTTCGGCGCGTTCCCTTGCGCCTTCCACATGGTTGAGGATCCACTTGATTTTTGTCGCGGAAAAATAGGCGTCGATTACAAGCCCTGTTTTTTGCCGGAACGATTCCTGCAGCCCTTTTTCTTTTAAGGAGTCGCAGTATTCCGCCGTTCTGCGGCACTGCCACACAATCGCGCGGCAGACCGGCTCGCCTGTGTTTTTATCCCAGACGATTGCCGTCTCACGCTGATTGGTAATCCCTATCGCGGCAATGTCGGCCGCCGTCGCGCCAATTCTGCTCATCGCTTCCACCGCTACGCCAAGCTGGCTCGACCAGATTTCGCCGGCGTCATGCTCTACCCATCCGGGCTGCGGAAAGTATTGGGTAAACTCCCGCTGCGCCACACTGCACATTTCGCCTTTTTCGTTAAAGAGGATGCAGCGGTTGCTGGTTGTCCCTGCATCCAGCGCCATCACATATTTCGCCATAGGGTTTTCTCCTTTGCACCTGTGTCCGTCAGGGAATCAGATTTCTCTTTTCCCCGCGCAAAAACGCTTCAATGTTCCGATATACTTCGTCCATCAGCCGGCTGCGCGCTTCCCGCGTCGCCCATGCAATATGCGGCGTTACAATTAATTTGGTACTATCCTGTATCTCCAGGAGTGGATTGTCCGCTTTCATGGGTTCCGCCGAGAAAGCGGACAATCCACT
>CANQJX010000052.1 GCA_947624335.1 uncultured Marvinbryantia sp. | reverse complement strand
TATTGTAGTAGGACAGTCCGGCGGACCGACAGCGGTAATCAATTCCAGCCTTGCCGGCGTAGTCAGCAAAGCGAGAGAGCTTGGCGTAAAAAAGATTTACGGTATGCACCATGGCATCCAGGGATTCTTAAACGACGATCTGGTGGACATGGGTGAATATATCAAAGAGGATAAGGACATCGAACTTTTAAAGAGAACGCCGTCCGCTTTCCTTGGCTCCTGCCGTTATAAGCTGCCGAAGATCGAGGGCAACGAGGAAGTATACGATAAGATTTTTGAGATCATGGAGAAGCATGAGATCGAGTGCCTGTTCTATATTGGCGGAAACGATTCGATGGATACGATTAAGATGCTCTCCGATTATGCGGCGCTGAAAGGGAAAACGCAGCGGTTTATGGGCGTTCCCAAAACAATCGACAACGACCTTCCGATCACGGATCACTGTCCGGGCTACGGTTCCGCGGCAAAATATATCGCAACTTCCATGAAAGAAATCATCCGCGACAATGCGAGCTTCGGAATCGAAAAACCGACGGTAACGGTGGTGGAGATCATGGGACGCCATGCGGGCTGGCTGACGGCTGCGGCTGCGCTTTCCAGAGACGAGGACTGCGAAGGACCGGATATGATCTATCTGCCGGAGGTTACGTTTGATATGGACGATTTCCTTGCGAGAGTGAAAAAGCTTTCGGCGGAAAAGAGTTCTGTTGTAATCGCGGTATCCGAGGGCATCAAGATCGCGGACGGCCGCTTTGTATGCGAACTGGGCGGCGGCGCCGACTATGTAGACGCGTTCGGCCATAAGCAGCTTTCCGGCTGCGCGGTAGTTCTGGCGAACAAGATTGCGGAAGCGACCGGATTAAAAACCCGCGCCATCGAATTTTCCACCCTGCAGAGGGCGGCGACGCACATCGCTTCGCTCAATGATATCAACGAAGCGTTTAACGTCGGTTATCTTGCCTGCCAGGCCGCAAACGACGGCAAGACCGGAATGATGATTACGATTGACGTAAAAGAACGCAATCCGTATCAGGTTGGTTACAGCATTTATGATATTCATGCCATTGCAAACGTGGAAAGACCGGTTCCGGCGGAATGGATTATCAACGACGGCACGGATGTGGGAGAAGGCTATGTACAGTACGCGCGTCCGCTTATCCTGGGCGAACTGACGCCGCTTATGGTAAACGGCGTTCCCAAACATCTGGTACTGAGCAGATCGGCTTATCGTAAATAAAAATGAAGATTCGTAAAGCAAGCAGGGAGGACCTTGGGGTTCTCCTTGCCATTTATAATTATGAAGTTATCAACGGGACCGCGACGTTTGACCTGCGTCCCAAGAGCCAGGAGGAATGGAACCGCTGGTTTGACGCGCACCAGGACCGGCACCGCCCGCTGATTGTAGCGGAGCGGGAGGGACATGTCGCGGGATATGCCAGCCTTTCTTCCTACCGGGAAAAAGAAGCGTACCGCTGTACGGCGGAGCTTTCCGTCTATGTGGCGCCGGACGACCGCAGATGCGGCGTGGCGACCGCGCTGATGGAAGAAATCCTGAAGCTGGCGAAGAAGGACGAGACGCTGCACACCGTGGTTTCCGTGATCACATCCGGAAACGAGGTGAGCCGCCGTCTGCATGAGCGCTTTGGCTTTACGTTCTGCGGAACGATCCGGGATGTGGGCATAAAATTCGGGCAATACCTGTCGATTGACCAATATCGTCTATCTGTCGGAAAGAATATAATAGTTTGAAAATTATAAAAAATTTAAAAAATATACTGCAATTTATACAATTATATTTTTTAAAATAAAAATATTTGAAAAAAATTTAAAAATAGTGTTGACAAATAGACGAGGCCGTGCTATTATAATCTCAACAAAAACAAATACCTGTTGAGTGACGAGAAAGTTTGGCAGATATTTGAAAGACTACGAAAGGAGGGCAATCCAATGGACACTGCATCGATAGTTTTCAATCTTTCTTATGATTGTGGTAAAGCAGATGTATCCTGCGGAACATGCCTTTAGATCTGAACCGATTAGCGATCGAATATATCGAGTTTAACCGAAGAAAACATCGGATTACAGAAATAAAGCATCTGCTGTTCATAGGAAAGAATCAATCAGATAAACATACCACACAGGTAATACTTCATATAGATAGCAGGATAGAAAAAAATCTTCGGTTAATATAATGGATGAAAATAAAAAACAAAAATATGGAAAAATAAGAAGGCCGTTATCTGAAAAAGATAACGGTCTTTTACTTGACAAATACAGGATCGTGTGCTATCGTAATGAAGACTGCCGAAGACAGCAGGTGCCGTAAGGCATAAGGACAAAACGCCTGCCGAGGAGTAAAGAATTTCTCAGGAAATGATTTATGCTGCTCTCTGTCTTTTGGGACGGAGAGCATTTTTACGCGGATTTTTCGCGCGGCGGTACACAGTGGATAAGGAGGTGTATATCATGGCGAAAGTAGAACTGAAGAAACCGGTTGTGGATGAGATCAGTGAAAACATCAAGGATGCACAGTCTGTGGTTCTGGTTGCTTACAGTGGGATCAATGTGGAACAGGATACCGCTCTTCGCAAAGAGATGAGAGAAGCGGGCATTGTCTACAAAGTATACAAGAACACGATGATGAACTTTGCCTTTGCGGGCACGGACTGCGAGCCGCTGGCAAAGCACCTGGAAGGACCGAACGCTCTTGCGGTCAGCAAGACGGATGCAACCGCTCCGGTAAGAATTATCTCAAAGTATGCAAAGACCGTTCCGTCCCTGCAGTTGATTGCGGGCGTAGTCGAAGGCGGCTACTATGACGAGAAATCGATTCAGGCGCTGGCAACGGTTCCGTCCAGAGAAGAACTTCTTGGCAAGCTGCTTGGCAGCATCCAGTCGCCGATCGCAAACTTTGCGCGTGTGCTGAAACAGGTTGCGGATGCAAAAGAAGCATAACAAATTAATCAGAACATAAAGAATAATGGAGGAAAATAAAAATGGCAAAATTAACAACAGCCGAGTTTATTGAGGCAATCAAAGAATTAAGCGTATTAGAATTAAACGAATTAGTAAAAGCATGTGAAGAAGAGTTCGGCGTATCCGCAGCGGCAGGCGTTGTGGTTGCAGCGGCAGGCGGCGCGGCGGAAGCGGCGGAAGAGAAGGATGAGTTTGATGTTGAGCTGACAGAGGTTGGCGCAAATAAGGTTAAGGTAATCAAAGTCGTTCGTGAAGCTACCGGTCTTGGCCTGAAAGAGGCGAAGGAAGTGGTAGACGGCGCTCCGAAGGTTGTAAAAGAGGGCGTTTCCAAGGCAGAGGCAGAGGATCTGAAGACAAAGCTGGAAGCGGAAGGCGCAAAGGTTACGCTGAAATAATAGGATTGCATGAAAAAACCGGTGCGCTGCGCCGGTTTTTTTTGCAGACGCGTCCGGCGGGGAAGCGCGCCGGGGCGTCGTTCGTTTCTGTTGATACGGGATTCTATGATAAGGAGGAAAGATTATGGCAACGCCACATAATGAAGCAAAAGCAGGCGATATCGCCGAGACGATTTTACTGCCGGGAGATCCTTTGCGCGCGGAGGTAATCGCAAAAACGTATCTGGAGAATCCGGTTTTATTTAACCGTGTGCGCAATATGCTCGGCTATACGGGAACTTACAAGGGAAAAAGAGTGTCTGTGATGGGAACCGGAATGGGATGCCCGTCCATCGGCATCTACAGCCACGAACTGATCCACTTTTACGGGGTAAAAAATCTGATCCGCGTCGGTTCCTGCGGTTCAATCGCGGAGGACATCCGGCTGGGCGAGATCATTATGGCGCAGGGCGCCTGCACGGACGGAAATTACGCGGGGCATTACGAGCTTCCGGGCACGATGAGCGCCATTGCAGATTACGGCCTTTTAAAGCTGGCGCAGGAGACGGCGGACGGTTTCGGATATGCGCACCGCGTGGGCAACATTCTTTCCTCCGACTATTTCTATACGGAAACGCCGCAGTGGAAACGGTGGGCAAAGATGGGCGTGCTGGCGATTGAAATGGAGAGCTATGCGCTGTACTGCATTGCCGCGCGCGCCGGCGTAAAAGCGCTTGGCATCTTTACCGTGTCGGATTCTGTGGTAAACGGTGAAGAAATGGAGGCGCAGGAGCGCCAGAACAGCTTTACCGATATGATGAAAGTAGCGTTGGAGACAGCGGCAAAGCTGTAAGGAGACAGGTATGAAAACGATTACAAAATGGCTGAACCGGTTTTTTATTGACGGCCTGACCGGCATGGCGCAGGGATTGTTTGCGACGCTGATTATCGGAACGATCATTCAGCAGATCGGAACGCTTCTGGGCGGAGACGTCGGCACTACGGTTACGCTGGTGGGAAGAGTGGCGATCACGATTACCGGCGCGGGAATCGGCGTCGGCGTAGCGAGCAGATATAAAGAGGCTCCGCTGGTTGTGCTCTCGGCGGCCACCGCCGGAATGGTTGGGGCGTTTGCGGACAGTCTGCTGACAGACGGCGTAATGCGGTTAAGCGGAGCGGGCGATCCGCTGGGCGCGTTCCTTGCGGCTTATGTGGGAATTGAAGCGGGACGTCTTGTTTCGGGAAAAACAAAGGCGGACATTCTCGTGACGCCGCTTGTGGGAATTGGATTTGGTTCGGCGGCCGGCCTTCTGATCGGTCCCGGCGTTTCGCGCGTGATGACGGGCCTTGGCGCGATGATCAACTGGGGGACGCAGCAGCAGCCCTTTGTCATGGGAATCGTGGTTTCGGTTCTGATGGGAATGATCCTTACATTGCCGATCAGTTCCGCGGCCCTGGGCGTAATCCTCAACCTGTCCGGGCTGGCGGCGGGCGCGGCAACGGTCGGATGCTGCTGCAACATGGTGGGATTTGCCGTGGCAAGCTACCGCGAAAATAAATTCGGCGGGCTGCTCGCACAGGGAATCGGCACTTCCATGCTGCAGATCCCCAATATTATCCGCAAGCCGGTTATATGGCTTCCGGCCATTTTGTCGAGTGCAATTTTGGGACCGGTGGGAACCGTGCTGCTTGGCATGACCAATAACGCTACGGGTTCCGGCATGGGAACGGCGGGGCTGGTCGGCCAGATTATGACGTGGCAGGTAATGACGGCGTCGGAGGCGCCGCAGATCGTGCTGATTAAAATTCTTGCGATTCAGATTGTTTTGCCGGCGCTTGTCACTTTAGCGATTTGCGAGGCAATGCGCAAGTGGGGCTGGATTAAACCTGGGGATATGCAGCTGCGCCCGTAAGCGCGAACTTTTGGATCTGCGTATAAGAACGGAATACTTCGGCGTAAAGCCCCATGCTTCTGGCAGCTTCCACATTAACGGGATTATCGTCAAAAAAAGCGGCGTCCGCAGGGTCGATCCGGTAGCGCTTCAGAAGCTCCGCGAAAATCCACGGATTGGGTTTTACCATTTGTACTTCATAAGAGAACAGCCCTCCATCCATCATCCGGATGAAGTCGAGCTGTTCTTTTGTTTGCTCGTAGCCGAATTTTCCATAGTTGGAGAGATAGTAGAGCTTCAGCCCCGCGTCTTTGAGCGCTTTTAAGAGGGGCTTGGTATAAGGATACTGCCGGATGGTTTTGCCGGTATCGTAAATCACGCGCCGGATGTCTTCGGCGTATTGCGGAGCGTTGCCCGCAAAGCGTGCGATCGCTTCCTCGACGGTAAGCACGCCGCGGTCCATTTCCTGCCAGTCTTTGTGCCGATAGATGGCGTTGGCGATTGCTTCATACTTTTCCTGCGAAAAGCCGTAAGACTGTAAATTTTTTTCCCAGTCGAAAGCGACCAATACGTTTCCAATATCAAAGATCAGTGTGTGGATCATCCGGATTCTCCTTGCGGCGTTTCTGCATACGGTAATAGAGCGTGTATACATACAGCAATACCGGCAGAACAATGGTAAAGCCCACGCATACTTTAAACAGGTCGAACGCCCATGGGCTGTCTATCAGTGCAAAAATGAAAGTTGCAAGATAAAGGCCGGCAAGCAGCAGTGCGCCGGCAGCCGCCAGAATCCGCTTTGTTTTATTCTTCATGGAAATCCTCTTCTTTCAGTCCGAGATCGGTAATAAGCTGCAGGATGGCAGCGTTTGCAATTTTGTTTTCCGGAACTACGATATAATTCTGCACGGTAGGAGCGGTAAAGCCGATCAGCGGAATAGAGATCAGGGAACCTTCGTCCAGATATTTCTGCACTAAGCTGCGCGGCAAAAAAGCGTAGCCAAGATCTTCCAGAAGATAGGGGATCAGGTGCGTCAGCTTGTCGATTTCAAAGGAGAACGAATGATTCTTTGGAAACATATCGCGGATAAAGGTGCCGTTGTCCTGAATCATAATATCGCAGTACAGATACCTTAAATCCGGAAGCTGATTTTTGCGGATGCCGTCCTTATATTCCTGATACGCGGGGGACGTTACCAGGAGCAGTTCGTCCGCGTGGAAGGGATGGCAGATAAAACCGGCTTTTTTCAGCGGGATATAAGAGAATACGATATCGACCGTTCCGTCCTGCAGCATGCGCAGAAGCGGACCGGAATGGTCGATGATGACTTTTACGGAAATATCGGTATATTCCCGGATATAATTCATGATATGCCGGTTCAGGAAACAGTCGTAAGCGGTATTAACCGTACCGATGCGCAGGGTTTCGGAAAAGGTATGCAGCATACTCAGTTCTTCGATGGCGGATGCTTCCAGAGCCACGATCCGTTTGGCATAATTGAGAAAATGCTGCCCTTCCTCCGTCAGCTCTACATTTTTGCGGTTGCGGATAAATAATTTTTTGCCCAGCCCCTTTTCCAGTTCCATAATGCGGTTGGTAACGGTGGACTGTACGATATAGTAACGGTCCGCCGTCTGCGTAAAGTTTTTCAGTTCGGACAGGGTAATAAACGTTTTTAAATTCTCAATATTCATAATATCCTCTAATCGAAATCCCAAATTAATGATTTTATAAAATTCATTATACAAATTTTATATCCATCGTTATAATAAGTCAATAGGGTGAAGGGCGTTTTTTCTGGAAAAAACGCAAAAAAGCAATCAGAGAAACCGGAGGAAACTCTATATGAACAACGTTTATACAAAAGTAACAGACGCAGTGAATTTTTTTGAGGGAAACGATCCGACAGAACTGGCGAAGCAGTACCAGACGCCGCTCTATGTCTATAATGAACGCATTCTGCGCCAGCGCTGCCGCGACTTGAAGGAGCTGGTGACGTATCCGAAGTTTGTGGTGGATTATTCCGCCAAGGCAAACAGCAATCTTGCCTTTTTGCAGATTGTAAAATCGGAAGGGCTGGAGGTAGACGCCATGTCTCCCGGAGAGATTTTTCTGGAGAAGCAGGCGGGTTTTGCGCCGGAGGAAATTTTCTATATCTGCAATAATGTATCCGAGGAAGAAATGCGGTACGCCATTGACGCGGGCGTGACGGTCAGCGTGGATTCTTTAAGCCAGTTGGAACAGTTCGGACGTATTGCGCCGGGCCATCCGGTTGCGGTGCGCTTTAACCCGGGCGTAGGCGCGGGGCATCACGAGAAAGTGGTGACCGCCGGCAAGAAGACCAAATTTGGCGTTGATCCCGAATACATACCGCAGGTAAAAGAAATTTTGCAAAAATACAACCTGAAGCTGATCGGCATTAATCAGCATATCGGGTCTTTGTTTATGACGGGCGAAGCGTTTGTCGCCAGTATTGCCCGCCTGTTTGAGATTGCCGCACAGTTTAAGGGACTGAAATTTATTGACATGGGAGGCGGATTCGGCATCCCCTATAAAAAAGAAGAAGGAGAGGCGCCGCTGGATTTAAAGGAACTGGGCGCTGCGATTGACCGCGCGCTTTATCAGTTTGCAGAAGAGTACGGCGAACAGATCACGTTTCGCATCGAGCCGGGACGCTATATTTCGGCGGAGTGCAGCGTGATCCTTTCCACCGTTCACAGCGTCAAGCACAATCACGATAAAAAGTTTGTCGGATGCGACTGCGGATTTAATGTGCTGCAGCGCCCGATCATGTACGACTCCTATCACGGGGTTGAAATTTACCGCGGATCGGACGTACCATCCCAAAAGAGAGAAACGGTCACGATTGTGGGCAATATCTGTGAGAGCGGCGATATTCTGGCAAAAGACCGCGAACTGCCGGAAATTTTTGAAGGGGACGTGCTGGGCGTGCTGGACGCGGGGGCTTACGGGTTTGCAATGGCTTCCTCCTATAACTGCCGTATGCGCCCGGCGGAGATTCTCATACGCGAAAACGGCCAAGTGGTATTAACCCGCGAGCGGGAAGAACTGGACGATCTTCTGAGGCATATGATACCTTTAAAAGAAAATTAGAAACGGGAGCGTTTATGGCTGATTATATCACCACCTATTCCAAAATACATTTTACTCCGCTGGAACCAAAGCCGGAGCAGATTCTGATTGCGGATATCGCGCATCCGCTGTCTCTTTTAACGCGCGCGAACGGACACTTCGAGCAGTTTTACTCCGTGGGGCAGCACAGCATTCAGTGCGCAAACGAAGCGGCCGCGCGCGGCTATACGCGGCGGCTTATTCTGGCCTGCCTTTTGCACGACGCAAGCGAAGCGTATCTTTCCGATATTACGCGGCCGGTCAAGAAAAATCTGCCCGGTTACCGGGAGGCGGAACGCGTCCTGCAAAATGCAATCTACAAAAAATTTCTGGGGTCCGTGCCGGACGAAGAAGAAGCGAAGCAGATCCGGCATGTGGACGATACCTGCCTGTACTTTGAATTTCTGCATTTCGCAGGGGAAAAATTATTTGAGCAGCCCGGAGAGATGCGTTCCGAGGCGGACTTTGCCCTGCATCCCTTCGCGGAAACCGAGGCGGAATTTCTGCGTCTGTTCCATCGGTACTGCGTCTGACTTTGCCGGTTGACCTTTAAATTTGAACGTGGTAATATAGAAATATCAAAGTCGAACAATAGCTTGTTTTGTATATACAGCTTTGGGGAGGGATCTCAGATGAAAAAAAAGGGAAGATTATTATTTTTGATAGCGCTGACGGCGTCGCTCGCAATCAGCGGCTGCAGAAAGCGCAGCGAAGAACCGCAGACCGAAAGCGAGACGGTTACGGAATCGGAAAAAGTAACGGAGACGGAAAAGATAACGGAGAAACCCACCGAAAAAGAAACGCAAAAAGAGAGCGAGACGGGCGCCTCCACGGCGAAGAAAACCACGGTAAAGCCGTCTAATGTAAGCGGAAGCAGCACGGCGGCCAATGCCAATAAGAGCAAGACAACCGTTGGGACAAACGGCGCCGGTTCGACGACGACAGGTCCGACGCAGCAGTGCCCGTATTGCTACCAGCAGATTTCCACCGCATCCAACGGGGACGGAACGACCATTTACTCCCAGCATGTGGCGCAGGAAAAAGCATGGGCGGAGTTGAACGGATACGGCGATACGCCTCCGGCAAACCAGAGCCAGACGGACGCGCAGGGAAACACGACGGATGATAGCAGGCAGTGCGGCTACTGCTACCAGTGGTTCTCGG
>CANQJX010000051.1 GCA_947624335.1 uncultured Marvinbryantia sp. | reverse complement strand
TGATGAGAGCTATACGGTACTTTTAAAGCGGCTGTCCTGGCTGGATATTAAAAACGCGTTTGTCTATGTGTTTGAAAAACCCATCTGGCATCTGAACCGCGAAAAATTTAAACTTCCGCGCCATCTGTATCTGAAAGCGGCGTTAAAAAACGGCGAAGTGCATGGGATCGCAGGCGGCGGCCAGCGCAAAACCGTCTCGCAGTGGTACAACAACAGCGAGATCGGACCGGAGCGCTATACGATGGTGCTGCTTCCGCTGTTTTCCAATGAAATGCTCTATGGCGTCCTGCTCTGCGACATGACAGACAGGCTGTTTGAAAACGGAGAATTTATGGCGAACCAGCTGGGCGCGGCGGCAAAAATGATCGACCTGTTAAAAGCGAATGAACAGATACGCCAGCAATTGGAAGAAAGCCTGATGACCGTGCGGGAAAACAATATCGTTTTGGACCATCTCTCCAAATCGGATGTTCTGACGGGCATTCTCAACCGGCGCGGGTTTTACAACGAGGCGGAAGAGTTTCTGGAAAAGAGCAGAAAAGCGCACAAAAACGTTTTGGTCATTTATGTGGATATGAATAACCTCAAGGTCATTAACGACCGTTACGGACATGTAGAAGGAGACTATTCCTTACAATTGATCGGGAAAACCCTGCGCGATTTGATGGGGCCATGCGGAATTGTCGGACGGCTTGGCGGCGATGAATTTGCCTGTGTGATCGAGTATCACGACGCGGACGAAGGACAGGCGCTGATCAGAGAACTGTACCGGAGATTTCGCGCCCATAATGAACAAAGCGACAAACCGTATAACGTCACAACCTCCGCGGGCACATACCTTCTGAAAGAAACAGACCGGACGGAATTAAGCAAAGCGCTTTCGCTGGCGGATGAAAGACTTTACCTTGAGAAGCAGAAAAAAGATAAAAATGTAGAAAAGAGATAAAAGGCCGGCGCGGTTCTTTTGCCGGCTGCGGCGTTTTGCCCCGGCGTCTTCCTATGCCCACTTTTCCCGTTTCGTCATATAGTATGGTATACGCTTAGAATCGTTTTTACGGAGGCGGATACTATGAACCGGGCAAAGAACATCATTCATGTGGAAGAAGTGTGGCGCAGGGGATATACGGGGCGCGGGATTACGGCGGCCGTATTGGATACGGGGATCTGCGCGCATCCGGATTACGCCGGACGCATCGCTGCTTTTCACGATTTTATCAACGACAATCAAAATCTGTACGACGATTACGGACACGGCACGCATGTGAGCGGGATTCTGGCGGGCGACGGGACCATCTCGGAACCCTACCGGGGCGTGGCGCCGGACGCCAACATCGTCAGCCTGAAAATTTTAGATCAGAACGGGAACGGAAAACGCGGCGATGTGATCCGGGGCATCCGGTGGGTTCTGCAGAACCGCGACCGATACCGCATCCGTATTTTAAACATTTCCGTGGGAACAGTAAAAGAAGGAGACGTGCGGGACGAAGCCCTGGTACGGGCGGTGGAAGAAGCATGGGACGCGGGAATCGTGGTGGTAGTGGCGGCGGGTAATATGGGACCGATGCCGCAGTCGATCACCGCTCCGGGAAACAGCAAAAAGGTGATCACCGTCGGCTCTTCCGACGAATCCGCGCCGATGTATTCGGGGCGCGGGCCAACGCGCAACTGCGTGTGCAAGCCGGATATCGTCGCTCCCGGTTCCAACATTATTTCCTGCAGCCATACCTGGAAGAAAAATGCATATTGCAGAAAAAGCGGCACCTCCATGGCTACGCCGATGGTATACGGTGCCGTTGCGCTTCTTTTGTCCAAAGAACCGTGGCTTACAAACGTAGAAGTAAAAATGCGTCTGCGGGAATCCGCCGTCGATCTTGGCCTGGAACACAGCCGGCAGGGCTGGGGGCTTCTGGATGTCGGCAGATTCTGCAGGATCACTTAGATTTTACCTGATTCCAGAGTTCATTATAGACGCCGTCCATCTCGTCGCCAAGGTAGTGGAAGGTAGTGCAGTTGCGCAGCGCCTCATCGTCCGGGAAAGCGATGGGACTGTTGCGGATTTCGTCGTCCTCAATCAGTTCCCGCGCGGCCGTATTGGGAGTGGAATAGGTAATATAGTCAAAATTCATTAAGGCGATATCCGGACGGCAGAGAAAGTTGATAAACGCTTCCGCGCTTTCTTTATGGCGGGCGTTTTTGGGGATGACCCAGGAATCGATCCAGATATTTGAGCCTTCTTTGGGGATCACATACTCCAGATCGGGGTTTTCTCTTTGCGTATAAATTGCCTCTCCGGAATAAATTACGCCGAGGGCCGCTTCATTTCCGATCATTTTATCGCGCACCTGATCGACGACGTATGCCTGTACAAGTGGCTTTTGCCGGATCAGAAGATTTTTTGCCGCCGTCAGTTCATCCAGGTCGGTGGAATTTAAGGAATAGCCGAGATAGCACAGCGCTACCGCAAACGCGTCGCGCACGCTGTCCTGCATTAAAATACTGTCCGCGTATGTTTCGTCCCAGAGGATTCCCCAACTGTCCACCGGCTCGTCGACCATGGTTTTATTATAAAGGATGCCGACGGTTCCCCAGCAGTAGGGAACAGAATATTTGTTGTCCGGGTCGAATTCTCTGGACTTTTCCAGATAAGTGCTCCCGATATTTTTCAGATTCGGGATATGATCAAAGTTAATTTCCGCGAGAAGGTCGTTTTCAATCATCCGCTGGATCATGTAATCCGAGGGGCAGACCAGATCGTAGGCAATTGCGCCCGTTTGTACTTTGGGATACATAATCTCGTTCGTCTCAAATTCTTCATACACCACCCGGATCCCCGTTTCTTTTTCAAACAGTTCCAGAACGGCCGGATCCATATATTCTCCCCAGTTATAGACAACCAGAGTGTTCTGCCCGCCGATTTTTCCGCGCGATCCGTAGTAGATACCGCCGGAGATTAACACAAGCGCCATTACCGCCGGAACGAAGCGCCGCAGGACAAAAATTTTCCAGCGGCCTGGTTTTTTCTGCGCCTGTTTTGCCGCGGTTTCTGTTTCTTCCGGCGAATAATTGACCAGAATCAAAAGCAGCAGCACCGACACAAAAAGCAGGGTGGAAAGCGCGTAAATTTCCGGCTTGATTCCCTTGCGGACTTCCGTATAGATTTTGGTGGAAAGCGTATCGATTCCCGGTCCTTTGGTAAAATGGGTGATGACAAAATCATCCAGGGACATGGTAAAAGAAAGCAGAAAACCGGAAATCACGCCCGGAAGGATATCCGGGAACACAATGCGGAAAAACGCGTAGACGGGAGACGCGCCCAGATCGAGCGCCGCCTCGTAGGTGCTGCGGCTGGTCTGGCGCATTTTTGGCATTACGCTTAAAATCACATAGGGGATGTTAAACGTAATATGCGAGAGCAAAATTGTCTGAAAGCCAAGCCCGACGCGCAGGGCAATAAAAATCAGCATCAGAGAAACGGCGGTTACAATTTCCGGATTGACCATCGGAATATTTGCCGTCGCCATTAAAATATTGCGCGCGCGCTTGCTCATTGCCTGCATACCGATGCAGGCGAGCGTGCCGATCAGCGTGGCGGCAAGAGCGGAGAGCAGCGCGATCAGAAGCGTAGTATAGAAAGCGTTCATAATCTGCTCGTTTTCCAGGAGGCTGCGATACCATTCCAGCGTAAAACCGCCCCATTTGGCGCGGGTGCGCGACTTATTAAAAGAAAGAATCATCAGCGTCGCAATCGGCGCGTACAAAAGTATGAGAATCAGGATCAGATATACTTTTTTTGCTGCGTTTTTCATCAGAAGCTACCTCCCGACTGTCCTTTGTCGTACTTATTAACAATGCCCATGCTGGCGATTACAAAAATCATCAGAACGAGCGACAGACCGGATCCCAAATGCCAGTTGCTGCCCTGTTTAAAGGTCTGCTCAATCACGTTGCCGATCAGAAGCACCTTGCCGCCGCCGAGCAGATCGGAAATGACAAAGGTGGTCATAGCGGGAACAAATACCATCGTAATCCCGCTGATTACGCCGGGAATGCTCTGTGGCAGGATGATCTTTACAAACGTCTGCGCGCTGTTCGCCCCCAAGTCCCGCGCCGCGTTTATCATATCTTTATCCAGTTTGATCAGTACATTGTAGATCGGCAGGACCATAAAGGGCAGAAAATCATACACCATGCCGAGTACAATCGCGTACGGCGTGTTAATGATATTGATTTGGGGCAGATGCAAAAAAGAAAGAAACGTATTGATTACGCCGTTTTTCTCCAGCAAAGTCTGCCATGCCAGCGTGCGCAGAAGGAAATTCATCCACATCGGCAGAATAAAAATCAAAACGATAAAACTGGACTGGCTGATGCTGCTCTGGGAGAGGATCATCGCCAGGGGATACGCAAGAACCAGGCAGATGAGCGTACAGAGAAAAGCAAGCAGCAGGGACAGCCCAAGCGCTTTTAAGTTTTCCGGCGTTGTGATGTGCGCCGCGTTTTCCAGGGTAAAGCCGCCGTCCGCTTTGGTCAGGCCGTAGCAGACAATCAAAAACAGCGGAATAATGATAAAGGAAACGGACCAGAACAAGTAAGGACCGGCCAGCAGGCGTCTACGCTTCAATGTTCACCGCCTCCTCGTCTTCGGATATCGGCTTGTTCATAATCTGAATGTCAAACGGAACGACGCGGATGCCGACCTCCGTGCCGACCGGGAACATATCGGTGCTGTGCACCAGCCATTCATAGTTGTTTGCCATCACTTCCATTTCATAGTGTACGCCTTTAAAGATCAGATGCGTTACGATGCCGCGGATCATGCCGTCCTCCGGTTTTACCAGATTTACGTCCTCCGGGCGGATCACGACGTCGACGGGCGTATTTGTCCCGAACCCTTCATCCACGCACTGGAACGGGGTTCCCAGAATGTTGACAAGACGGTCTTTGAGCATGATGCCGGACAGAATATTGCTGTCTCCGATAAAATCGGCGACAAAGGCATTTTCCGGCTCGTTATAAATTGTTTCCGGCGTGCCGATCTGCTGGATATATCCCTGGTTCATTACCACAATCGTGTCGGACATGGTAAGGGCTTCTTCCTGATCGTGCGTTACATAGACAAACGTGATCCCCAGTTCGTTTTTCAAACGGATCAGTTCATACTGCATATCCTGGCGGAGCTTTAAATCGAGCGCGCCCAGCGGTTCGTCCAGAAGCAAAACTTTCGGCTCGTTGACGATGGCGCGCGCAATGGCGATCCTCTGCTGCTGCCCGCCGCTTAACGAGTCCGGCATGCGGTTTTCGTAACCGTCCAGATTAACGAGTTTGAGGGCGTAGCGAATCTTATCGTCAATGTATTTTTTCGTCTTATTTTTTATCTTCAGCCCAAAGGCGATATTTTCCGCAATATTCATATGGGAAAAAAGCGCGTAGCGCTGGAACACGGTATTTAGCTGCCGCTTGTTGGGCGGCAGGGCGGTAATGTCTTTGCCGTCAAAGATTACCTGGCCGCTGTCCGGCGTCTCAAACCCGCCGATGATGCGTAAAGTAGTGGTTTTTCCGCACCCGCTGGGGCCTAAGAGCGTCAGGAACTCATTTTCCCGTATGTACAGATCCAAATTGTCCAATACCGTATTCGTTCCGTATGTCTTTGAAATGTGAACCAGATCAATCAGTTTATTGCTCATTTTTTTCTCCTTTATTTAAAAACTGGGCGGCGAACTTACCCATAAAATAACCGCCTTTGCTTTGCCTGTGTTTTCCAGATAATGTCGGTGCGCGGGAAGAAAGTAAAAGGATTCCCCTTTTTTGGCCCGGTACAGGCGCTTCCCCAGATGGATGGCGACAGTTCCGGAAAGCACATAGCCAAATTCTTCTCCTTCGTGGGGATTATCCGGATAGGTGCTGCCGCCCGGCTCCAGCGTAAGCCGGATCGGCTCCATACTGTTTTTTTGCGCGTTGGGCACGATCCATTCAATTTTATTGTGGTATTCGCCGTCTTCTTTTTCAAAATAATCCGCGTCGTGGAACACAATCTGTTCGTCGCTGTCGTCCCCGCTGAAAAATTCTCCCAGGCTGGTTCCGAGACACTGCAGGATGTCGGTCAATGTGGCGATCGAAGGGGAAGTGAGGTCGTGCTCGATCTGGGAGATAAATCCCTTGGTAAGCTCCGCGCGGTCCGCAAGTTCCTCCTGCGTCAGCCCTTTGGCAATACGCTGTTCTTTCAGCCTTTCGCCGATATTCACAAAAAATCCTCCCTTCGGGATGTCATAGCAAATCTAAACTAAAAGTTTAGAAATTGTAAACAAACGTTAGAATGAGTATACTACGATTGTGGAATATGTCAATAGAAATTTTGGAAAAATTGTGCTATAACGGAAACAAAACGAACAGCGAGTAAACACAGAAGGGACGGACGGATATGAGCAAGGAAAAATATGTGGCGTATGTTGGAACCTATACGCACGGCAGCAGCGTGGGCGTGCATGTGTACGATCTGGATGTGGAGAACGGCTATATGACGGAACGCGACGTGGTTCCGGTTAATAATGCGTCGCATCTGACAAAATCGACCAATGGGAAATATCTCTACGCCATAGCGGACGAGGGCGTGGAGGTACTGAAGATCCATCCCGATACCGGCGATCTGACGCCGATCAACAAAGTGGGAATCGACGGCATGCGCGGATGCTTCCTCTCTGCGGATCAGAACGGGAAATTTCTTTATGTGGCGGGGTATCACGACGGAAAGGTAACGGTGGTGCATACGCACCGCGACGGGCGGCTGGGCAGCGTGCTGGACGGAATTTTCCATAAAGGGATTTTCAGCGTGGCGGAACGCAATTTCCGCCCGCATATCAGTTGCGTGATGCCGACTCCGGACGGGAAATTTCTCTGCGTAGTGGACAGCGGGATCGACCATATCAATATTTATCAGGTGAATCAAACGAACGGGAAATTAAAACTGCTGGATGTGGTGCGCTGCGAACTGGAATCCGGGCCGCGCCTGATCCGTTTTGGCAGGGACGGCAGATTTGCTTATGTCAATTGCGAACTGAGCAACGAAGTTCTGGTATATTCCTATGACGGGAGCGGGAAAATTCCCAAATTTGAACTGATACAGAAAGTGGATTCCAGAATGGATAAGCAGGAACTGGGCTGCGCAAGCTCCGGCCTGCGCGTTTCTCCAAGCGGGAAATATCTGTATACGTCCACTGCGGGAGATAACAGCGTCAGCATCTACGCGATCAGCAAAGAGGAAGGAACGCTATCCAGGATTCTTTCCCTGCCGATCAGCGGGAAGTATCCCAAAGACATTGACGTATTTCCGGATGAAAAGACGCTGGTTACCCTCAATCACGAGTCCAATGAGATCCGCTTTTTTACCATCGACTACGAAGCGGGGCTGATTGTGATGAAAGGGAAACCCATCCGGGTGGAAACGCCAAACTGCATTCTGATTTCAAAGGTGGGCGGGGAGGCTTAAGAGCGGCGGTAAAATTGTTCCACCGCATCCATTTTCGCGCTCATATTGGCAAAAAGCGCGTCCGCCAGCGTGATGGCGACCATCGATTCCACCACGACCACGGCGCGCGGAACGATCACAGGATCGTGCCGCCCCTTAATCGATACTTCGATTGGCTTGCCGTCCCGCGTGACAGTGTGCTGCGTGCGGCGAACAGAGGGCGTCGGCTTAATGCCTGCGCGCAGCAGAAGATTGCTGCCGTCGCTGATGCCGCCTAAAACGCCGCCGCTGTGGTTGGTCTTTTTGACCGGCACGCCGTTTTTTCCGACGGCAAAGGCGTCGTTGTTTTCGCTGCCGAGCATTGTGGAGACGGCGGATCCGTCCCCGATTTCAAAAGATTTTACAGCGCCGATCGAGCAGACTGCTTTTGCAAGGTTGGCGCTCAGTTTTTCAAATACCGGGTCGCCAAGCCCGGCGATCATATTTTCCGCGATACATTCGATGGTTCCGCCGGATGAATCGCCGTTTTTTTTGCATTCCTCCAGATATTGCGCCGCCTGCTGCGCCGCCTGCGCGTCCGGCATATAGAACGGGTTTTGCAAAATCTGCGCGGCGTCAAAGGCGTCCGGATTGATCTGCACCGGTCCGATGGAACGCGTATAACAGGTCAGGCGGATGCCAAGCCGGTTTAAGATCTTAGAAGCAATCGCGCCCGCGGCGACGCGCCCGATCGTTTCCCGTCCCGAAGAACGTCCGCCTCCGCGGGGATCGCGAAAACCATATTTTGCGTCAAACGTAAAATCCGCGTGTCCCGGACGGTAGTAGGAGGCAAGCTCGGAATAATCCGCGGAACGCTGCGCTTCATTGCGGACGAGAATCGAGATCGGACAGCCGGTTGTTTTTCCTTCAAAGACGCCGGAGAGGATCTGCGCGCTGTCGCTTTCCTTTCGCGGCGTGGAAAAGCGGTTTTGTCCGGGTTTCCTGCGGTCCAGAAAAAGCTGGATGTCTTCCTCGCACAGGGGAAGACCGGCGGGACAGCCGTCCACAACGACTCCCAGCGCTTTTCCGTGGGATTCGCCCCAGGTCGTGATCTGAAAAAATCTGCCGTATGTAGAACCGCTCATAGGATTTTTCCTCCCTCAAACTTACTGCCCGCGCAAAGCGCATCCGGCGAAAACCGCGCCGGAATCGGCATATATTCTGTATCATTATAGCCAATTGTGAAAAGATTGTAAAGTTTTTTGCTTTCATTGACAAATTCTGCGTATAATCCTATACTAGATACAATTGAAAGCGAACAATGGAAAAGGTGGATACAATGAAGTGGCTGAATAAATTAGAACGGAAATATGGAAGATATGCGATCCGCAATCTTTCTGCCTATATTATTGCATTTTATGCGGCGGGGTATCTGATGCAGGCGATCAACCCGGACATTTTGGGATACCTGACGCTGGAACCGCGCTACATTCTCAAAGGGCAGATCTGGCGGCTTGTTTCGTGGCTGTTTGTGCCGCCGTACGGGTTTGATCTTTTTACGATCATTATGCTGTATTTTTACTATTCTGTGGGAACCACGCTGGAGCGCACCTGGGGAGCGTTCCGCTATAATGTGTATATTTTATCCGGGATTTTCTTTACGATTCTGGGCGCGTTTTTGCTGTACGGCATTTACAGTACCAGGTATCCGGCGGTTCTGCTTGGGCAGGCGTTCAGCACTTATTATATCAGCATGTCGATCCTGCTCGCGTTTACCGCGACTTATCCCAACGCGCAGGTACTGCTGTATTTCTTTATCCCGATCAAAATGAAATGGCTGGGGATTTTTTACGGAGTGATGATCGTGCTTTCGCTTATCCAGACGGGATGGGAAGGCAGAGTTGTGATCCTCGCGTCCATTTTAAACTTTATTGTGTTCTTTCTGGGCACAAGAAACTGGCGCCGCTATTCGCCCAAAGAGCAGGCGCGCAGGCAGGAGTTCCGCAAGGCGGCGGCTCCTACGCGGGTGCAGAACGGGACGATCACGCGCCATAAATGCGCGGTGTGCGGCAGGACGGAAAAAGACGGGGATCATCTGGAATTCCGCTTTTGTTCAAAATGCGACGGCAATTA
>CANQJX010000050.1 GCA_947624335.1 uncultured Marvinbryantia sp. | reverse complement strand
GGCCTTTGTGATCGTCTCGGATTACCGGATCCGGGAACTTGTGCGGTATCATCAGATTCCGCACGCGGATTACCGGGAACTGCGGGAGACGGACACCATTGTTTCCCTTTATGAACAGGCGGATTATTCCCGCCTTTACGACGGACACCGGCAGCGGCTTCGGGTCTATACCGATTTTCTGGAAGAAAACGGCCTGGATCATATATTCCGCCATTCTTACGAAACCGTTCCATATGACCGGCGCATGCAGGCGGTACAGACGCAGCCGCCGCTGCAGCCCTTCTTCTCGGTGTCCGCCGCGCAGCAGGCGCAGCGGCTCGCAGAAGCGCGTGCCGGGTACTTAAGGCTTCAGCAGTGCTACGCGCAGGTCCGGCATCTGGACGCGCTGATCCGCCTTTTGCGTCTGGACCGGAAAATAGATGCTTTTCAGAAACCAAATAGAAAGTGATAGCGTATGAATTGGATCAAGAAAATATTACATGGAATTTACTGGCGCCTTGCGTGGGTGGCCAGAAAAAGCTTCCGCTACGCCTATAAGGTTGGGACGCAGAAAATACAGTATCCTCTGACGTACCGGCGGGAAGTAAAACGGCAGCCGTTTCACGAAAAGAAAATTGTTTTTCTGGAAATCCGCATGATGGAGCTGACGGATAGCTTTCAGCGCTTATATGATGCGCTGAAGGAGAAGCAGGAGTATGAAGTGAGCGTCTGCTATCTCGGCATGGGGCTGCAGGAACGCAGGGACCAATACCGCAACAGCCTTGCCGCTCTCCGGGAGATCGCGGCGGCTAAGTATGTTTTTATCAACGATTCTTCTTCTCTGATCAGTTGTATCACGCTGCGCCCGGAAACGAAGGTGATCCAGACCTGGCACGCCTGCGGCGCGTTCAAAAAGTTCGGGTTCAGCACGGCGCAGAAGGAATTTGGCGGATCTTACCGAAATTTGCTCCGCTTTCCTCTGCATAAAAATTTTTCCTATGTGACCGTCAGCAGCCCGGAAGTAATCTGGGCGTACGCAGAAGCGTTCCACATGGAAGAACAGCGGGAAAACATTGTGGCGACCGGCATTAGCCGCACCGATGTTTTCTATGATGAGGCGGCAATTTGCGCCGCGCAGAAAAAAGTGCGGGAACTTTTGCCGGCGGACGCGCAGGGGAAAAAGAAGATACTTTATGCGCCCACCTACCGCGGCCGCGTGCGGGCCGCCCATTCGCCGGAGGAGATGGATCTGGACCGGATGCAGAAAGCGCTGGGAGAAGAATATGTGATTTTATGCAAACATCATCCGTTTGTCAAACAACGTCCTGAGATTGCGCCGCATCTGAAAACGTTTGCGTTTGACATGACCGACGCGATGTCGATTGAGGAGCTTTTGATGGTAAGCGACATTTGCATTTCGGACTATTCTTCGCTGATTTTTGAATATTCGCTGTTTGAGCGGCCGATGATCTTTTTCGCGTATGATCTGGAAGAATATTTTGATTTCCGCGGCTTCTATTATCCTTATGAGGAAATGACGCCGGGTCCTGTGTGCAGGACCACGGAAGAAATGATCGATTATATCCGAAACATAGACGAGAACTTTGACAGACAGCAGGTTGCTGCGTTTAAGGAAAAGTTTATGAGCGCGTGCGACGGGCATGCGACAGAACGGATTCTGGCGCTTCTTTCATAGCCGCAGCACGGAACGGTCAACGACGCGCAGCAATTTGCGGAACAGCCATGCAATCGGCGGGACCGTCAGCAGTACCAGGAAAAAGAAAAGATAGGGATAGCGTTCCAGATGAAACTGCTGCAGGATCCGCATGGGGATGCGCTGCAAAATATAGATTTCAAACGTATAGTCTCCGAACCAATGCAGGATCGGGTTATGAACCGAAATTTTCATGGAAACAAGCACAACCATCAGGGCAAACAGAACGCTCCAGCACGCATACAGAACCGGGAGAACGGCAATATACGGCCGGATGAATAAAACGCTGAACGCCGCCAGGATCAGCGCCGCGTAATAGGCGTGTTCCCGTTCAAACAGGAAGCGCTCAATGCGCTCTTTCCAGTAAGAATACCACATACCTGCGGCGTAGCAGAAAATAGTCGAATACCAGTAGCTGTCCCTGCGGCCATATAGCAGCAGGACATACAGGCAGGAGCAGGCGGTAACCGCCGTCAGCGCCGCGGCATGGCTGCGGGAAAAACACGAAAAAGAAATCCAGGTGGCAAAGTATAAGAAGAAAACAGCGAACATGTACCAGTTGCTGTTTCCGAAGCTGGTCCAGCCCGTCAGCGCAAGCAGGGTCTGGCGGACGCCGTGATGGACGCCAAAGCAGAGATTAACGGCTGCAAAACAAAGGATTGCCGCGGCGAAGTGTACCCAGGTGGGAAGGATTCTTTTGCGCGGGAACGCCTGTATGTAAGAAGATCCTTTTGCCTTGACTGCCTCATAAATTCCGTAACCGGAATAAAACAGAAACATAACAACCACGGTCTGCGCCAGATAATTGCTGAAAGAGCGGTACGCTTTATCGAAACGGCCGGATAATTCTACATACTGCTTGAAATGGGACGCGATAATAAGCAGCACAAAGAGGCCGCGCACACACATTGTGTTATCTTTGGAAAGATAGTCGCGGCAAAAAGCAGGCTTTTGATAAATCGTTACCTGATAGACGCAAAGAATTACCAGCGCGAACAGAAAAAAGATCATAACGTTTTCCTCTGAGACGATTGTTATTTTAAAAATAGCAGAAAAAGCAGCGACTTTCAATCATAAATTTGCAAACGGCGGAGTTTGCCTTGTAAAAATTGCAGAAAGGACGGAATCAATGAGTGTTTTATGGATGCTAGCGGCATTTTTTATTTTATGCGGCGCGGCGCTTTTCTTCTGCGGAACCGTAAAGATGAACAGCGGGGAAGGGATGCTGGTGTCGGCGTCCGCCGGCGTGCTGCTTTTATATCTCGGCGGCCTTGCCGGGTCCTTTTCCTACGGGGTGTGCGCCATCGGCGTGCTTTCTGCCGCCGGCTATCTGCGGATGATCTATCGCTGCAGCAGGGGAGAAAATATGCGGCCGTTCTGGCGGTCGCCCTGCATCATCCTTTTGTTTGTCTTTTTTGCCGGCAGCCTGCTCTTATATTACCATGATTTTATTCAGCACATCGACGAGTTCCACCAATGGGCGCTGTCGGTGAAATATATGCTGCGGGAAGACCGCCTTCCGGAAACTTCGCCGCTGCTTAGCACGATACATCCCTATGCGACCAGCCTGTTTCATCTGTTTTTTCAGGAAACAGGCGGATATAACGAGGCGAATATGTATGTATCCGCGGCTTTTCTGATGTGGATTGGTTTTCTGCTTCCGTTTGGGGAATACCGCAAGGCGGACTGGAAAAAGATTGTGATATACGCGCTGATCTTATATTTCGGCCTGTTTTCTCTGTATTATTACGGAGTAAAGAACCTGTATGTGGATCTGCCGGTGATTGCATGGGCGGGCGGCCTGGCCGGCTGGTGGATGAACCGAACCAAAAAGAAAAGCAATTTTCTCATTGCCGCGAGCGGACTTTGTATGCTCTGGTTCTTTAAATGGATGGTCGGACCGCTGATGGTGTGTTTTGTGCTGCTTTTCTTCGCCATGCATACCGCGCTGGTGGAACAGAATCGGCTGCAGGATCCCGCGTTCAGAAAAAAAGTTTTGCGGATCGGCGGCATTGTGCTGGCGGTATGTGTTGTCTGCGCCGCGCTTGCCGGTATGTATCTGCTGGCGACGCACAGAATTTCCGCGTGGACGGACGGCGCATCCAAAAGAAAGCTGGTACGGACAACCGGCGCGTTCCTGACAGCCCTGACGGGGAGAGCGTTTTCGCAGAACTCGAACCTGAAAATAGCGTTTTTGCCGTTCGTGGCGTTTTTGCTGGTATGTATGAAGGGCGTTTCGGATCTGTTCGGCCAAAGAAAACAGTTTTATGTATATACCGTCTATCTGGCGCTTACCTTTTTTGCTTACTGCGGCGCACTGCTTTTTGCCTATTTGTTTTTCTTCGGCTATGAAGAAAGTACGACGGCGGCGGGAAGCCCAAGATATTTTGCGGTGTATGCGGTGTATCTGTTTGTAATTGTCCTGGTCTGGTTTTTGCAAAGCGGCCGGCGGGCGCTGCATCCAAAATGGAGAGGGTATCTTGCGGCGGGGCTGCTCTTGTTTTTCCTGTCGGGCGTTAATCAAAATTTCATTGGCACTATGACGGCGCTTGATAAATCCAGAATTTCCGGCGAAGAGGACATCACAGAAACAAAAGCGCAGATCACGGCGATGAAAGACGTACTGACTGCGGAGGATAAGGTGTATCTGCTGGATCAGAGCGGAAAGAATGAATTTGTTACAAATACGGCATTATATGAAATGGGAGAACAGGTGAGCAATTATCTTTCCACACCTTGGAAATTTACGGAGAAGGGAAGCATTATCCGGCTGGCGCAAAAGAAAGAACCGTCTGTCGCTGATTTTCCGAGACTGCTTGCGCAAGGCGGTTATACGCATGTATGGATTTATAAGGCGGACGAATATTTAAAGGAAAATCTGTCCGGGACGATTCCCTGCGGGGAAATAAAAAACGGCTGCCTTTACCGCGTGATTTATGAAAATGGGGAAGCGGCGCGGCTGCAGCTGGAAAAAGAACTTTAAAAACATGAAGCGGCGTTTGTCGGAAAGAAAGAACAGCGGGAGGAAACAGATATGAAGATCTCGGTTATCATACCGGTATATAATGTAGAAGAATATCTTCGCGAGGCGCTGGAATCCGTGCAGAACCAGACGCTGACGGATTATGAAGTACTGATTGTCAACGACGGCTCGCCGGACGGATCGCAGGAGATCATTGATGAATTTTGCCGGAAGGACAAGCGTTTTATAAGCTTTTGGAAACAGAACAGCGGCGTTTCCGAAACACGCAATTACGCTCTGGACCGCGCGCAAGGCGAGTATATTTTTTTCCTGGACGGCGACGACGTGCTGCCGGTGAAGGCATTGGAGACGCTATACCGTAAGATAAAGGAAACGCACGCGGATCTTTCCATCGGCGGCATCAGCGAGTTTGGCGTCCACGGGAGAAAAGTATTCAAAACACTGCAGGAGATAACCGAAAAGGAAGATATTGACAAATACGATCCGCAGCTTTTGTATATGTTCAGCGCATGCAACAAACTGTTCCGGCGCTCGCTGATCGAGCAGCATCATCTGCGGTTTGAAAATTTAAAGTATGCGGAAGACGGATTGTTTTGCTTCCGGTATATTTTTCAGTGTTCCCGGATCGTGAAATGCGACGCGGTCGTATACAAATACCGCAGGCGTCCTTTCTGGAAGGAAAAATCAGCGACTTCCACGGCCACCACGGAATATTTAAAAGATCTGTTAAGCTCGATGGAGCGTATTATACAGGCGGTGGCGCAGGAACGGGAACGCGCGCTTGCGGAAGCGCAAAAGAAGGACAATACAGAATTATTATATTATGAGGAAGTCCGAAACAAGCTGGATCGGTTTCAATCCGAATTATATCTCAAAGCGGTAAATGTCCATTTTCTGGACGGATTTTACCGGCAGATCTGGAAGAGCGACGACGGGATGTACGCGCTGCTGAAAGAGAGCGTTGAAGCGTACAAGCGCCACATGTTCCCGGAGGCATGGGACCGGCTTCTGAAAAAGCAGGGGTTTGATCTGAAACTGGAGAACGGTATTTTAACAAAAGAAGAATTGATCCGGGAACCCCTTGTGACGGTGGCTATTTCGGATCGCGTTCCCACCGACTGTCTCAATACCGTGCTGGATTCTGTCTATACGCAGCGGATGCCCAGCTTTGTGGTATTTGTTCACGCAAAGCACAAAAACGCGGTGGACGGTTTTTACCGGGAAAAGATCAACCTGACGCTCATGGAGGAGGAGACCGGTACGGCCGCGTTTAAGGAAGCGGTGCTGCGGCAGGCGAAAAGCCCTTACATTTCTTTTATCGACGAACCGATCTATATTAACCTGAACACATACCGGCATTTTGCAAAATGGCTGTGGAAGAATCCGGCTCTGGATTTTGCCACCTGCAGGGTGAAAATGATCCGCGAATCCGGACAGCCGCAGGAGTGCGAAGCCCACGATATTTGTTTCTTTGAACCGTATCTGCAGGGAAAGAAAAAAACCAGATACCATGAGATCGACTGGATGAGCGGCAATAAGCTGTTTTGCGTCCGCTCCCTGAAATATCATAAGATAAAGTTTACGGACGATCCTGCCGCGGATATGCGCGCGCTTTATAAAAAGCTGCGGTTCAATGCCCTGGAGACATTTTATGTACTTACGCCCATGACAGAAAAAGAGATTCTCTCGCGCGTGCAGAACCGTATGACCAAGCTTACCTGGCGGCGCCAGTATCGCAGGCTGATGGCGCGCACGGAACAGGGCAGGAAAGAGAAAGCCGCGAAAAAACAGAAGAAAATCTGGGCGTGGAAACGCTTCCTGATTTCGCTGATGCCGCTGCAAAAAAAGGTACTGTTTGTCTCCGTGCGGGGCAACCGGCTGCTGGAAAACAGCAAGGCGGTGTATGAAGCTTACGACGGGAAAAAGTATGTCTGGTCGCATATGAGCCCGCATTCCTCAAAACAGAAACTGCAGTTGTACTGGCACTTGTTTACCAGCAAAGTCATTGTCACCGACGATTATTTCCGCTATTTTCAGTCGTTCCGCCTGAAACCGCAGCAGAAGATTATTCAGATCTGGCATGCCTGCGGGGCGTTTAAAAAGTTCGGTCTGGACAACCCGGCGGCCGATATTCAAAAAGAACGCAAATATCACGACCAATACGACACGGTCTGCGTCAGCTCGGAAACCGTAACAGACATCTACGCCAAAGCGTTTGGCGTGGATCCAAAAAAGGTCAAAGCGCTGGGCGTTCCGCGGACGGACAAATTGCTGGACGCGGCTTATCTGAAAGCGGAACGGGAATCCTTTTTCAAGAAATATCCGAAACTGGCCGGCAAAACAATTATTTTGTACGCGCCTACCTTCCGGGAAGACGGCACGCGCAGGATTATCTACGATCCCCGTCTGGATTGGGCGCATATCAGCCGGGAACTGGGAGAAGAGAGCGTACTGATCGTAAAAAACCATCCCGTGATGAAGTACGATCTTCTGGCGGGCAGAACATATCCCAATATCTGCAATATGCCAAAAGAGGATACCAGCCGGCTGCTGATCGTATGCGACGTGCTGGTAACGGATTATTCTTCCGTTATTTTTGAAGCGGCGCTGCTGGAAAAACCCATCGTATTTTACTGTCCGGATTTTGAAAGCTATGAGCGGGACTTCTATCTGGATTTCCCCAACGACATATACGGAGAACTGACGACTGCGCCGGAAGCGTTTTTGGACGCTTTAAGGCGCGCGCTTACCGAACCGGATATGAGCGGCCTGAAGAAGTTCCGGGAACAATATCTGGGCAGCTGCGACGGAAAAAGCGCGGAGAGGGTGGCGGCGCTGATCGCGCAAAAGCTGAAGGAAGCTTAACGGCCGCCTTTCCCACAATAAGGAAGAATGTTTGACATCCGCTGCATTTGATATTATAATTGCCCTATGGGTTTTGGGGCCGCCCAGATTTATTTTGACGCAAAGCGGAGGCTTATAATATGAAGAAAGTATTCGCCGGATTTATGCGGTATCGGTATCTTTTGGCCGAGCTGGTGAAGAAGGGAATCAAATTAAAATACAGGCGTTCTTATCTGGGACTGATCTGGACGCTGATCGAACCGCTTCTGACGATGATCGTGCTTACCATCGTGTTCGGAACGCTTCTTGGAAAGGGGGATAAGACCTTTCCCGTATATGTCCTGACCGGAAGGCTGCTGTATTCCATGTTTGCCAGCGGCACACGGTCGGCAATGAAGGCGATCCGGACCAACAGCGCGATGATCAAGAAGGTATATGTGCCCAAATACTTATACCCGCTGTCAGAGGTATTATTTAATTATGTAATATTTTTACTGTCCCTGATTGTATTGGTGGCGGTAGCCCTGGTGCTGGGCGTATATCCCACCTGGTATCTGCTGCAGGCGGTAGTGCCGCTGTTTACGCTGCTGCTGATGTCGCTGGGAGTCGGCATGTTTCTGGCGACCTACGCGGTATTTTTCCGCGATCTGGAATACCTGTGGAGCGTGGCGCTGATGCTGATTATGTATACCTGCGCGATTTTCTATTATCCGGAAACGCTGCTGAAATCAAGGTATTATTTTATTCTGCGCTACAATCCGCTGTACTGCGTGATCGATAATTTCCGTTCTGCCATCTACGGCAGTCCGATGAATCTGCACAATACGCTGTTTGCGCTTGGGTTCAGCATTGTGATGCTGATGATCGGTTTCGGCGTATTTTACAAGGAGCAGGACAAATTTGTATTATATATTTAGGAGCATGCTATGGCGAATCCGGCGATCAAAGTAGAGGATGTCAGCATCCGCTTTAATCTGAGCAAAGAAAAAACAGACAGTTTAAAAGAATATGTCATTAAATTTCTCAAGCGTGAGATCAAGTACGATGAATTCTGGGCGCTGAAAAATATTTCTTTTGAGCTTCAAAAGGGCGAGCGTCTGGGAATCCTCGGTTTAAACGGGGCGGGGAAAAGTACGCTGTTAAAGATTATCGCCGGCGTATATAAGCCGTCTGTCGGTACGGTAGAGAGGCATGGGAGAATTGCGCCGCTTCTGGAGCTGGGAGCCGGGTTTGACATGCAGTATACCGGCAAGGAAAACGTTTACCTGTACGGATCGGTGCTTGGGCTGAACCGGGACTTTTTGGCGTCAAAGTACGATGAGATTGTAGAATTTTCCGGCCTGAAAAAATTTATGGATGTTCCGATGAAGAACTATTCTTCCGGTATGCGCGCAAGGCTTGGATTTGCAATCGCCACCGTAGTCAATCCGGATATTCTGATTCTGGACGAGGTTCTGGCGGTAGGGGACAGCAAATTCCGCAAAAAGAGCGAAAACCGGGTTATGGAAATGTTTGGAAAAGGCGTGACGGTGCTGTTTGTCTCGCATTCTCTGGAACAGGTGAGAAGCCTGTGCAATAAAGCGATGATACTGGAGAACGGGCAGATGATCGCATACGGCGACACCGAAAAGGTGGCGCGGGTTTATAAAATGAAAACGGAATAAAACAGCGAAAGCAGAATGAGGAAAGAGAAACATGGAACCGCAGGCATATTATCAGCAAATAAAACAGGATCTTGAGATCATCGACGTGCTGTGCAGCCCCGGCGATATTGCGGCCGTTTACCGAAAGGCGGCGGAAGAGATGGAGCAGATCCGCGATTACGAAGACGCCGCTTCCCTGGCCGGCGAGTACCGCCGCAAAGCGCTGCAGGCAGAGGAACAGGGAAAAGAAGAACTTTACCGGCAGGCATGCTGCAGAATGGACAAAGCGCAGTCTGCAGCGGAACGGAAACTGGCGATAGATATGTTCCGGCAGATCGGCGGTTATAAGGATACGGACGAACGCGCCAAAGAGTGCGAACGCCAAAATATACGGGAAATGCGCATACACGATCTGA
>CANQJX010000049.1 GCA_947624335.1 uncultured Marvinbryantia sp. | reverse complement strand
CCTTGCGAAAGTAAATCCGCCAATTCGCACCGAGGAGGACCGGCAGGCGCTGCTGGAAGGCTTAAAGGACGGTACGCTGGACATCATTGCCACGGATCATGCGCCGCACAGCCGGGAAGAAAAAGCGCGGGATCTGACGGACGCGCCAAGCGGCATGATCGGCCTGGAGACGGCGCTTGCGCTTTGCATTACCAATCTGGTGCGGCCGGGCCATCTGACGCTGATGGATTTGCTGGAAAAGATGACGGTAAACCCTGCGCGTCTGTATCATCTGGACGCCGGCTCGCTGCAGGTGGGCGGCGCTGCGGATCTGGTCGTCTTTGATGAGAAAGAACAGTGGAAAGTGCCGGATCAGTTTTATTCCAAATCCGGCAATTCTCCGTTTATCGGACAAACCCTTACCGGGAAAGTAAAATATACCATCTGCGGCGGCAGAGTCGTTTACAGAGACGCGGGGAAATAGGAAAACGATGGCGGGACTGGCAAAACAGGAAGGAGAGAAAGCCGCACCGCGCGGCGTGGGAAATATGGCGAAGGTAATCAGCAATCAGCCGCTCGGCGAAGGGTTTTATCTTCTGCGGGCGGAGCATCAAAACAATGCGCGTGCAGGACAGTTTTACATGCTGCGCGCGTGGGAGCAATATCCGGTACTGAGCCGTCCGATCAGCGTATATGACGCGGATCAAGAGACGCTGAGCTTTCTGTATCAGGTGGTAGGGAAGGGGACCGCGCTGCTGGCAGGCTTAAAACCGGGCGATACGATCACCTTAGACGGCGCGCACGGGAACGGCTTCCCCGCGCTGCCGGACAGTAAAAAAATCGCGCTGGTAGGCGGCGGGGTCGGCATTGCGCCTCTTTATCTGGCGGCAAAAACGTATCAAAAAGAAAATCCGCTCTGCACGGTGGACGTGTATCTGGGATTTCGCGAAAAGCCGATTCTGGTGCGGGAGTTTGAAGCGGTATCCGGCCGCGTTGCGGTGAATGTGGGCGGGTTTGTAACAGACGAAGTAGATCCGCTCGCTTACGACGCGCTGGTTTCCTGCGGGCCGACGCCCATGATGAAAGCGCTGTATGAAAAATGCGTAAACGTAAAAGCGGACGCGCCGCTTTATGTTTCGCTGGAAAACCGCATGGCGTGCGGAATCGGGGCGTGCCTTGTATGCAGCTGCAAAACCGCCGGCGGCAACCGGAAGGTTTGCAAGGACGGGCCGGTATTTTTGGGAAGCGAGGTGTTTGGCATTGACTGATCGGCAAAAGAACATTCCCATGGACGGGCGGCTGCAGACAGAATTTGCGGGAATCCCCTTTAAAAATCCGGTGGTGCTGGCAAGCGGAACCTGCGGATTTGGGCGGGAATTAAACGAATATTTTGACATCGAACGGCTGGGAGGTCTTTGTTCCAAAGGACTTCTGGAGCATCCGCACGGCGGAAACGAGGGAATCCGCATCTGGGAGACGGCAAGCGGGATTATGAACAGCGTCGGCCTGGAGAATCCGGGCGTGGATGCTTTTGTGGAAAAAGAGCTTGACTGGATCAACAGCAAGGATGTCGTCAACATTGTAAACCTGGGCGGCCATTCTTTGGAAGGTTATCTTGCGGGGATGGAAAAACTCAATCAGGTAGATCTGGACATTCTGGAACTGAATATTTCCTGTCCCAACGTAAAGAGCGGCGGCATGAACTTTGGCACAGAGACGGAAGTGGCGCGTTCGATTGTGCGGGAAATCCGCCGGATCTGCCGCCACAAACTGGTGGTAAAGCTTTCCCCGAATGCGCAGGACATTGTCTCTCTTGCAAAAATGTGCGAAGAAGAAGGCGCGGACGGCGTATCTTTGGTGAATACATTTTTGGCAATGGCGATTGACATAAAGAAGAAAGCACCTGTGTTTGCGAACACATACGCCGGCCTGTCCGGTCCGGCGATTAAGCCGATTGCCCTGCGTATGGTGCATCAGGTGTCAAAGGCGCTCAGCATCCCGGTAATGGGGATTGGCGGGATTACTACCTGGCAGGATGCGGTTGAGTTCATCATGGCGGGCGCAAAGATCGTACAGATCGGAACGGCAACGTTTATGAAACCGGATATCAGCATGGACATTATAGACGGACTGGACGGCTATCTCCGGGAGAACGGCTGCCGCAATATAGAAGAAATACGGGGCATCGTGTAGATGCCCCGCTGTTTTTTTCTGCTTTATTTTTTGCCTTTTTTGGATTTTTTGGAATTTTTGGATTCCGCGGCTGCTGCGGCCTGCGCTTTTTCGGCGGCAGATTCCGCGCGGCGGCGAAGACGCGCCATAAAGCCTTTCTTCTTTTTCGGCGCCTGCTCCAGTGAACCGCGTACGCCTTTTACATCGGTTATGTAGATACCGCTTACGGTTGCTTTAATTTCCTTTTTTACCGGAATCAAATCAAAAATCTTGCCGTCGGCAACCAGCGTCATAATTCTTGGCCCGACCTTTGCCTTTACGATGGGAAGCTTGGTTTTTCGCATCAGCTTTGGCGTTTGTTCGATTACCATTTGCGGCAGGCCGGAATCCTTGATTTTTAGCATTTTTTTATCTATTACCAGCATGGATACGGACTGCTTCATGGCCTCGATCTGTTCCTGCTGGGCGGACTGTTTTTTCTGCAGGCGTCTTCCTACAAAATACAGGATCGCAAGAATCGCCACAATCACTACCAGGACGATGATAAGAATATTAAAAAAAGACATATCGTTCCTCCTCAAAATAAGCTTTTTTTATTCTACCATTCTTTTTTTAAAAGTGCAATAAGCAATCTTTCATCCGTTTTCCCCAAAATCCTATAAGTGTGAAAAATCCGTGATAGTATTGATTTTTTAAGGGAATTATGATAGAGTGACAGCGTAGATATTCAAGGTGATTTTTGGAGGGGTCATGGACAGAGAAACATACCGGGGAGACGATTCCGGAAACGAAGATTTTGAAAGAGAAAGGACATCCGAAAGACGCAGACGGGATCGGGGGAGAGAAACCGTTGTCAAAAAAAAGAGCCGGGCGGGGAGAATTTTCGGCACTATATTTTTGATCCTTTTTATCCTTGCCGCAATAGCCGGGATTTTATGGCTGCTTGCCGACCAGTTTTCGGACGAGCTGGCACAGTATTTGCCGTTTTTGGGAAAAAGCTCCCAACAGACTATCGAAGAGGCGCAGGAGCTGGCGGACCGCTATGATTATGACGGAGCGATCGCCAGACTGCAGAGCCACACAAAATACAATTCGGAACTGCAGCTGCAGGAAAAAGTACAGGAATATGAAGCCGCGCGCTCTGCTATGGAGCAGGAAATAGAACAGCTTCTTTTTTCGGCGGAGGAGTACGCATGGGAGTTTGATTACCAGGATGCGGCGGATCATCTGAAAGCCAGTCCGTATTATGAGTACAATACGCTGCTGCAATCCAAAGCGGCGGAATACGAGGAAGCGCTGAGAACGGTAGGGGAAGCGGAAAAAGCGACGCTGCTGGAAGCAGACCGGCTGGCTGCCATGTACGACTATGATGCGGCGATTACAATGCTGCAGGGAATGAACGATTATGAGAACAACCCGGCTTTACGGGCGCGTATAGCAAGCTATGAGGAAAAAAGGGCGTCCTGCGTCGCCATCAATCCCGAAGACGTCACGCACATTTTCTATCATTCTCTGGTGGTAGATCCGTCGCTGGCGTTTCGGCAAGACGATCCGGATTACGCCGGCTGGCAGCAGTGGATGACCACAATTTCCGAGTTTGATAAAATTACGCAGTCCATGTATGAAAAGGGATATGTACTGGTAAGCATTCACGATCTGATTAACAAAACAACGGATGAAAACGGAAAAGTGACCATCACGCCGAACCAGATTATGCTGCCGCCGGGGAAAAAAGCGTATGTGCTTTCACTGGACGATCTCAGCTATTATCATACTTACGATAATCACGGCGTTGCTTCCAAAGTAGTGCTGGACGAGGAAGGAAAACCGACCTGCGAATATATAGCGCAGGATGGGACGGTGTCTTATGGCGATTACGATGCGGTTCCGAGGCTGGATACATTTCTGGAAGAACATCCGGACGGATGCTACCGGGGAGCCCGCGGCATTATCGCTCTTACCGGTTATAACGGGATTCTGGGTTACCGCACGGACGGAGCGTACAGCGCGCAGCACAATACAAACAGCGAGACGTATTATACGGACGATCTGCAAAGCGCGTGGCTGGCGAATCATCCCGATTACAGCTGGGAGGAGGACTGCGCGCAGGCAAAAGCGGTAGCGGACGCGATGAAAGCGGAAGGCTGGGAGTTCGCAAGCCATACATGGGGCCATAAAGCGGTAGGCGAAATCGAATATGATAAGCTGGTGGCGGACACAGAACGCTGGATGGAGTATGTATCTCCGCTGATCGGCGAGACGGATGTGATCATTTTTGCGCACGGGCAGGATCTTGCGTCCGGCGGATATGATTCTTCCAATGAAAAATACAAGTATCTGAAAAGCCAGGGCTTTGACATTTACTGCAATGTGGATTCCGTTGCCTACACAACCAGCGTTACCTCGGAATATCTGCATCAGGGCAGGAGAAACTTAGACGGATACCGGATCTATTATGACGCGATTGCGGAAGAAGGGGAATCGATGACGGCGGATTTGTTTGATGCGGCGCAGGTGCTGGATCCCGAACGCCCAACCCCGGTGCCGCCGCTTCAGTCGGAAGAAGATACGGGATCGGAAGAAGACGCGGATTCTGAGGAAGACGCAGAATTAGAATAGGGCAATACGGCAATGCGCCGTTTGCATACAGAGGAGAGAAATAAGCGTTAAGTGTGGAAAATTATAAGAGAGGATAGGTTATTTTATGAAAAGAAAAACAGTAGCGATACTTCTGCTTGGAGCAGCGTTGACGGCGACGGCATGCAGTTCCGAACCGAAAGAGACAGAGGCGGTTACCACCGAAACGGCTGCGGATGTGATTTTTGAGGAAGAGACGACGGAAGCCGCAACAGAAGAGGAGACAACGGAAGCCGAGACGGAAGAAGAGACAACCGAAGCCGTAACAGAAGAAGAAACGACGGAAGCCGAGACGGAAGAAGAGACAACCGAAGCCGTAACAGAAGAAGAGACGACGGAAGCCGTAACAGAAGAAGAAACGACGGAAGCCGAGACAGAGGAAGAGACGACGGAAGCCGAGACAGAGGAAGAAACGACGGAAGCCGTAACGGAAGAAGAAACGACGGAAGCTGTAACGGAAGAAGAAACGACGGAAGCTGTAACAGAGGAAGAAACAACCGAAGCCGTAACGGAAGAAGAAACGACGGAAGCCGAGACGGAAACAGAAACCGAAACGGAAACCGAGGCGGTTCCGTTCCCGGAATACCGCGCGCTGGACTTTGTCACGCTTGGTGAATATAAAGGACTGACAATCGAAAAAGAGCCTATAGAGGTGGAGGAGGACGCAATAGAAGACATCATTGCCACCGAGACGATTCAGACCTTAACCGAAGGAACGGTGGAGGAAGGCGATACCGTAAATATCGATTATGAAGGCACTGTGGACGGCGAGACGTTTGACGGCGGCAGCGCGGAAGGATTTCTTCTGGAGATCGGTTCCGGCACGTTTATTGACGGCTTTGAGGACGGACTGATCGGCGTTGATGCGGGCGCGGAGACAGATTTGAATTTGAAGTTCCCGGATAATTACCACAGCGAAGACCTTGCCGGGAAAGATGTTGTATTCCATGTGAAAGTAAATTCTATCGACCGCGTTCCGGAGTTAACAGACGAAATCGCGGCGGAAGTGGCGGATGGAAAGACGGCGGAAGAATACCGCCAGAGCGTCCGCGAGCAGTTAGAGGAAGAAGCGAGAACCGAACAGCAGAACAACGCTACGATTGATCTGCTGAATCAGGTGTTTGACGATGCGGTCGTAGACGGCTATCCGACCGAAGTGCTGGACTACTATATGGACCGCACGAAGGAAAATTATGAGATGTACGCGCAGATGTACGGCATGACGCTGGAAGACTTTCTGGAGGCAAACGGCGTAACGGAGGAAAGCCTGGAAGAAATGCTGCGCATGTCCTTGTCGCAGGAAATGATCATTAAGGCAATTGCCGAGCAGGAAGAGCTGGAGGTAGAGGAAGAAGAATACCGGAAGAACCTGGAGGAGTATGCGGCCGGCGACGGAGCAGACCCGGAGGAATACGAGAAACAGTACGGCACCGCGCTCCGTTACAGTATGCTTCTTGACAAGACGATTGAATTTTTGGTAGAAAATACGAAGTTTACGGAACAGGAGGAAACAAAGGCGCTGTCGGAAGGCGAATCGGAGGCGGAAAGCGAGTCGGAAGCAGAAAGCGGGACCGAGAGCGAAACCGCGTCGGAGAGCGAAACCGAAGAGCTGGCCGAAACCGCGTCGGAAACCGAAGCCGAATCATAAAATAGTAAGGCCGGGGTATACTGTTTCCATGAGAAAATTAGTAAAATATTTGCAGCATTATAAAAAAGAGACCGTGATCGCGCCGCTGTTTAAGCTGCTGGAAGCGAGTTTTGAACTGCTGATCCCCCTGGTGATGGCAGGAATTGTGGACCGGGGGATCCGCATGCGCGACACCGCTTATATTCTGTCGATGGGCGCGTGGATGATCGGTCTTGGAGTTCTGGGACTGATCTGCTCCCTTACGGCGCAATACTTTGCGGCAAAAGCGGGAGCCGGTTTTGGAACCGAACTTCGCAGGGATATGTTTGCACATATTAGTGGGCTTTCTTATAGCGAGTTGGATGTTCTGGGGACCTCTACGCTGGTCGCCCGGATCACCAACGACATTCATCAGGCACAGTCCGGCGTGAATCTGGTTCTGCGCCTGTTCCTGCGTTCTCCCTTTCTTGTGGCAGGCGCGGTTGTAATGGCGTTTTCTGTGAATGCGCGGCTCGCATGGATCTTTGTCGTTCTGGTTCCCGCGCTCTCACTGATTATCTATGCGGTAACGGCGCTGTGCATTCCGATTTACCGGCGCGCGCAGAGCCGCCTGGACCGGGTGCTGCTTGCGACAAGAGAAAATCTTGCCGGCGTCCGGGTGATCCGCGCTTTTTCCAGACAGAAAGCGGAGATTGCGGAATTTGACGCTCAGAGCGATTTGCTGATGAAAACGCAGCTTCTGGCCGGCCGGATTTCCGCTCTTATGAATCCCGCCACCTATGCGGTAATAAACGCCGCGATCATTCTGCTTTTGTGGCAGGGAGGCGGCAAAGTAAACAGCGGCGTTATCACGCAGGGCGAGCTGATCGCGCTGATTAATTATATGACGCAGATTCTGATTGCGCTGGTGGCGCTGGCAAATCTGATTATTACCTTTACCCGGGCGTCGGCTTCGGCGGCCCGCATCAACGAGGTATTTGCATGCACGTCGGATTTAAAAGCGCCCGCGCAGACTTTGGGCGCGCCGGCAAACGAGGGGCCGGCAGTCGTTTTTGACCATGTGTATTTTTCCTATAAAGGCCATCAGGATGCGCTGGAGGACATTTCTTTTTCTCTGGAACGCGGGCAGACGCTGGGGATTATCGGCGGCACCGGTTCCGGAAAGAGCAGTCTGGTAAACCTGGTTCCGCGCTTTTATGACGCGCGTCTCGGCAGGATTCTGGTAAACGGCGTGGATGTGAAAGCGTATGCTTTTTCGGATCTGCGCAAAAGAATCGGGGTAGTGCCCCAGACGGCGGTGCTGTTTGCCGGGACCGTACGCGATAATATGCGCTGGGGGAAAGCAAACGCTTCGGACGAAGAAATTTACCGCGCGCTGGAAATCGCGCAGGCGAGGGAATTTGTGGACGCGAAAGAGGGGCTGGATACCAGGGTGTCGCAGGGCGGCAAAAATTTTTCCGGCGGCCAGCGGCAGCGCCTGACGATTGCGCGGGCTTTGGTGGGAAATCCGGAAATCCTGATTATGGATGACAGCGCTTCGGCGCTCGATTATGCGACGGACGCGCGCCTGCGCAGGGCGATTGCAGAAAATACGGCCCACAGGACGACGGTACTGCTGGTTTCGCAGCGCGCCGCCGCGGTGCGAAGCGCGGATCGGATTTTAGTGCTGGACGACGGCAGCGCCGTGGGGTTTGGAACGCATGAGGAATTGCTGGAGCAGTGCGGGGTATATCGGGAAATCTGCCTGTCGCAGCTGGATGAGAAGGAGAAAAAGCGGGCATGAAAAAACAAACCTTAAAGCGCACGTTTCTCCTCATCAAACCGTACAGGCATTATCTGATTTTTTCTCTGATCTTTGCGGTGATCAGCGTGGCGCTCACTTTGTATGCGCCGGTTCTGATCGGCGACGGGGTGGATTTAATCGTGGGCGCAGAGCAGGTGGATTTTGCCGGACTTGTGCCTTTAAGCGCTGCGCTTGCGGTTGTCGTAGCGCTTACTTCGGCCGCGCAGTGGCTGATGAATCTGTGCAATAACCGTATGACCTATTATGTGGTGCGCGACATCCGCACCCAGGCGTTCGCTCATCTGGAAAATCTGCCGCTGAAGTATATTGACGCCCATCCGTATGGGGAAACCATCAGCCGCGTGATCCACGACGTCGATCAGCTTTCCGACGGGCTGCTGCTTGGTTTTTCACAGTTGTTTACCGGCGTGGTCACAATCATTGGCACACTGTTCTTCATGCTGAGCATTGACGTCAGGATTTCTCTTGTGGTTATCTGCATCACGCCGCTGTCTTTGTTTGTGGCGGCGTTCATCGCAAAACGGACGTTTTCGATGTTTCACCTGCAATCGGAAACCAGGGCGAAAATGACGGCGCTGGTGGAAGAAATGGTGGGCAATCAGAAGGTAGTGCAGGCGTTTTCTTATGAAGAAGAGGCGAAAAAGCAATTTGACAAGATCAACCGGGAACTGCAGGGATGCAGTCTAAAGGCGGTTTTTTTCTCGTCGATCACCAATCCGAGCACGCGTTTTGTCAACGGACTGGTGTATACCGGCGTTGGGATTTTCGGCGCGCTGTCGGCTATCAGAGGGGCGATCAGCGTCGGTCAGCTTTCCTGTTTCTTAACCTACGCCAATCAGTATACCAAACCGTTCAATGAAATTTCCGGTGTGGTTACGGAACTGCAAAATGCGCTTGCCTGCGCGTCGCGGGTCTTTGAACTTCTCGACGAGCCGCTGCAGACGCCGGATCCGCAGGACGCCGTTACTCTGACAGACGAGATGGTAACGGGGGACGTGCAGATCGAAGGAGTGAATTTTTCCTATACGCCGGAAGTGCCGCTGATCCGGGACCTGAATCTTTCGGTGCGTCCCGGAGAGCGCGTGGCGATTGTCGGACCGACCGGATGCGGCAAAACCACGATGATCAATCTTCTGATGCGTTTTTATGATGTGAACAGCGGCGAGATCCGCGTAAGCGGCCGTCCCGTCCGAACGCTTACCAGAGACAGCCTGCGCGCCAATTATGGCATGGTGCTGCAGGAGACCTGGCTGAAGGCGGGTACGATTGCGGAAAACATTGCTTATGGCAAGCCGGAAGCGGGAAGGGACGAGATCGAGCGCGCCGCGGCTGCGGCGCATGCCCATGGATTTATCCGCAGGATGCCGGACGGATACGATACCGTGATCGGCGAGACGGGCG
>CANQJX010000048.1 GCA_947624335.1 uncultured Marvinbryantia sp. | reverse complement strand
CAGCGAACCAAAGTGCCGAAATCGGTCATTGATACCATGGCGGATCTGGGACTGCTGGGCAGCCTGCCAGAAACGAATCAGCTATCTCTGTTTGATTTTTAGAAAAACTAGTGCTATACTGGCAAAAAGATTTTAAGGAGGAGCGCATATGAAGACATTTGGCAAATCATCCAAGCTGGATAACGTATGTTACGATATTCGCGGGCCGGTACTCGACGAGGCAAACCGGATGGAGGAAAACGGCGAAACCATTTTAAAGCTGAACATCGGCAATCCCGCCCCGTTTGGCTTTCGGGCGCCCGACGAGGTGGTAAAAGACATGATGGCAAATCTGGCGAACACCCAGGGCTATTCGGATTCGCGGGGGCTGTTTTCCGCGCGCAAGGCGATCATGCAGTACTGCCAGATCAAGCACATTCCCAACGTCGGCATGGACGATATTTATTTGGGGAACGGCGTCAGCGAGATGATTATGATGTCTATGCAGGGGCTGCTTGACAACGGGGACGAGATTCTGGTTCCCGCGCCCGATTATCCGCTGTGGACCGGAGCGATCACACTTTCCGGAGGAAAGGCGGTTCACTATATCTGCGACGAGCAGTCAGACTGGTATCCGGACATTGCGGATATCAAAAGCAAGGTGACGGACCGCACCAAGGGAATCGTAATCATCAACCCCAACAATCCGACCGGGGCTTTATATCCGAAAGAGGTGCTGGAAGAGATCGTGCAGATCGCCAGAGAACATACGCTGATCATTTTTGCAGATGAGATTTACGATCGCCTGGTGATGGACGGCGAGGAGCATGTGTCAATCGCCTCTTTGTGCCCGGATCTTTTTTGCGTAACGATGAACGGCCTTTCCAAATCGCACCGCATCGCGGGCTACCGCGTGGGATGGATGTGTTTAAGCGGCGACAAATCCGGCGCGCAGGGCTATATGCAGGGGATCAATATGCTGTCCAATATGCGCCTGTGTTCCAATGTGCCGGCGCAGTCGATTGTACAGACGGCGCTGGGCGGGTATCAGAGTTCCCAGGAACTGCTTGTTCCGGGCGGCAGAATATACGAGCAGAGAGAATTTATCTGCCGGGCGCTCAACGATATTCCCGGCATTTCGGCGGTAAAGCCGAAAGCGGCGTTTTACATTTTCCCGAAGCTGGATGTGGAGCGTTTCCATATCACGGACGACGAGCAGTTCGCCCTTGATTTCCTGAAACAGCAGAAAGTGCTGATCAGTCACGGAACAGCCTTTAACTGGCCGTATCCCGATCATTTCCGCGTGGTTTATCTGCCGCGCAGGGAGGTGCTGGAGGAAACCATGAATAAACTGGAACTGTTTCTTAGCAAATACAGACAAAAATAGGAGAAGACACGGCAGAGCATGATTCTGGAACGCTTTTATCCGGACGTATATCTGGATTCCACCTATGAGATCGATTTTCGGGCATGGCATGAGCGGGGCTATCGCGGCGTGCTGTTTGATATTGACAATACGCTGGTTCCACACGGCGCGCCGGCGGATGCGCGTGCGGTGCGCTTTTTCGCGGATCTGCGCGCAGCCGGCATGAAATATTGCCTGATTTCCAACAACCAGCTTGCGCGCGTGAAGCCGTTCGCGGACCGCGTGGGGGCGTATTTCGTGGAAAATGCGCATAAACCGTCTGTGAAGGGCTACCGGCTGGCGATGGAGAAAATGGGAACCTGCGCGGCGGATACGCTGTTTGTAGGAGACCAGCTCTTTACCGACGTATATGGCGCGCGCCGGGCGGGAATGAAAAGCATTCTGGTCAAACCCATCCATCCCAAAGAAGAAATCCAGATTGTCCTGAAACGCTATCTGGAGAAGATCGTTTTATATTTTTACAGGCGCAAAAGAGAGGGAAACGCATGAACCACATCATACTGATCGGCTTTATGGGAGCGGGGAAAACAAGCGTCGGGAAAGAACTTTCCAAAGCGCTGCATGCCGCCTTTCTGGATACGGACGAATGGATTGAACGGCAGCAGGGAAAAACCATTAACGAGATTTTCGACGCATACGGGGAATCCTATTTCCGGGATCTGGAGACAGAGACGCTCAGACAGCTTCAGAATATGCGAAAGCGCTGTGTGATCGCTGTCGGCGGGGGACTTCCGGTGCGCCCGGAAAACCGGCGCATCTTAAAAGAACTGGGAACGGTGTTTTATTTAAAAGCGCGGCCGGAAACGCTGACAGAACGCCTTGGCGGGGACGCCACGCGCCCGAAACTGCGCGGCGGCGATCTGCGGCAAAAGATAGACGAACTGATGGAGGCGCGCGGAGAAATTTATGAGGACGCTGCCGCGCGGGAAGTGGAGACGGACGGAAAAACGCCGGAGGAAATTGTAAAGGAGATCGCGGACGATGTTTTATGAAAAGGCATATGACGTGATGCGGGAGGAAGAAGCGGACGCCCTTGTGGTATCGGGCGGATACAATATGCGCTATCTGAGCGGCTTTCGCGGAGCGACCGGCTATCTTTATCTGTCCGGGAAACGGCGCGTCCTGATGACGGACGCGCGTTATACTACGATGGCGCGGGAGGAAGCGCCGGATTTTGAGATCACAGAGCTTGCGCCGGGAGAAACGTACGGGCAGATTTTAGACCGCCTGATGGAAGAAGACGGGGTAAAAAAAGCCGCTTATGAGGACGCCCATATGCTGGTGCAGACTTATCGGAAACTGCAGACGGCATGCCGCGGCCGCCTGACCGTACCGCTGGGGGAACGCCTGGATCTTTTGCGGTGCGTAAAAACGCCGGAGGAACTGGAACGCCTTGCGGACGCGGAGGCAATCGGAGACCGCGCCTTTTCGCATATGCTGGACGTGCTGAAGCCGGGTATGACGGAACTTGAGGCGGCGGCGGAGCTGGAATATTTTATGAAAACCAACGGCGCCGAAAACCTGAGCTTTGAGACGATCGTAGCGTCTGGCGCAAACTCCGCGATGCCGCATGCCATGCCCTCCGGGAAAAAAATGGAAGCGGGAGATTTCGTAACGATGGATTTCGGCTGCGTCTGCGGCGGCTACTGCTCGGATATGACGCGCACGGTTGTTTTGGGAAAGGCAAGCGCAAAACAAAAAGAGGTGTACAACGTGGTCCTGGAAGCGCAGCTTGCCGCGCTGGACAAAATAAAGAGCGGCGTGCGCTGCTGCGACGTCGACAAAGCGGCGCGCGACCGGATCAGCAGTGCGGGTTACGGCAGCTTCTTCGGACACGGGCTGGGACACGGCGTAGGCCTGTATATCCATGAAGAGCCAAGGCTTTCCCGCCTCTGCGATACGGTGCTGCAGCCCAACATGGTCCAGACCGTAGAGCCGGGGATCTATCTGCCCGGATTCGGCGGCGTGCGGATCGAGGATATGGTGGCCGTAACCGAAGACGGATACCGCAACCTGACGCATTCGGAAAAAAAGCTGATGGAATTGGATTAGGGGCAACAAAACGGGACTTTTTGGAAAGAAATTCTTGAAATAAGATATAATTTATTATACAATAGTTTTAACTGTGGGAAGAGAACACTCCCAGACCTGTTAATCGAAGGAGGAAAATTTGCATGATTTCAGCAGGAGATTTTAGAAACGGCATTACATTGGAAATCGAGGGAAACGTGTATCAGATTTTGGAATTTCAGCATGTAAAACCGGGAAAAGGCGCGGCGTTCGTCAGAACCAAATTAAAAAATATCATCAACGGGGGCGTGGTGGAGAAAACCTTCCGCCCGACGGAGAAATTTCCACAGGCACGCATCGAGCGCGTGGATATGCAGTATCTGTATTCCGACGGCGATCTGTTCCATTTTATGAACGTGGAATCCTACGACCAGATTGCCTTAAGCCAGAACGATATCGGAGACGCTTTAAAGTTTGTAAAAGAAAATGAAATGGTAAAGGTTTGTTCCTACAACGGCAATGTGTTTGCGGTAGAAGCGCCGCTGTTTGTGGAACTGGAGATTACCGATACCGAGCCGGGCTTTAAGGGCGATACCGCGCAGGGCGCTACCAAGCCCGCGGTAGTAGAGACAGGGGCAACCGTATATGTACCGTTATTTGTCAACCAGGGCGATAGAATTAAGATCGATACGCGTACCGGGGAATATCTGTCCAGAGTATAATAAGTATGGCATGGTGAGGGCGTCGCATCGTGACGCCCTTTGATATTTTAAAGAAGGAGAATGACATATGGGTAAGTATTTCGGTACGGACGGGTTCCGCGGAGAGGCGAACGTAAAGCTGACGGTAGAACACGCGTATAAGGCGGGAAGATTTCTGGGCTGGTATTTCGGCAGGGAGCATAAAGCCAATATTGTGATCGGCAAAGATACCAGAAGAAGCAGCTATATGTTTGAATACTCCCTGGTGGCGGGGCTGACTGCATCCGGAGCGGACGCCTATCTTCTGCATGTAACGACGACGCCGAGTGTGTCTTATGTGGTGCGCACAGAAGAATTTGACTGCGGAATCATGATTTCCGCCAGCCACAATCCGTTTTTCGACAACGGGATTAAACTGATCAACCGCAGCGGGCATAAAATGGACGCCGGCGTGGAGGACATGATAGAAAAGTACATTGACGGAGAGATGGAGGAAATTCCGCTGGCGGTGCGGGAAAACATCGGGCGCACGGTCGATTATGTGGCGGGCAGGAACCGTTATATCGGGTATCTGATCTCGCTGGCGACGCGTTCGTTTAAAAAATACCGCATCGGGCTGGACTGCGCGAACGGAAGCGCATTTTCCATTGCGAAGAGCGTATTCGACGCGCTGGGCGCGAAAACGTATGTGATCCACAACGAACCGGACGGCACCAATATCAACCGTGAATGCGGTTCCACCCATATCGGCGCGCTGCAGGAGCTGGTGCGTGAGAAAAAACTGGACGTCGGCTTTGCGTTCGACGGGGATGCGGACCGCTGCATCGCTGTGGACGAGAACGGCCGCATTGCAGACGGGGACCTGATCCTCTATGTGTGCGGCAAATATCTGAAAGAGAACGGCAAACTGAAAAATGATACGGTTGTGACGACGGTAATGTCCAATCTGGGACTTTACAAAGCGTTCGACCGCATCGGGATCCATTATGAAAAAACGGCGGTCGGCGATAAATACGTCTATGAGAATATGTGCGAAGACGGCATTTTGACGTCGCTGATGATTATGGAAGTGCTGACCGAAAAGAAGATGACGCTTGCGGCTCTGACAAACGAAGTAAAAATTTATCCGCAGCTTTTGAAAAACGTGCGCGTGGCGGATAAGCAGGAAGCGCGGGAAAACAGCGCGGTTGTGGAGACTATCCGCGCCATTGAAGCCGCCCTGGGCGACGAGGGCAGAATACTGGTACGCGAAAGCGGTACGGAACCGGTTATACGGGTGATGGTGGAGGCGGCGGAACAGCCGCTGTGTGAGAAATATGTAAATCAGGTGATCGATGTGCTTACCAGGCAGGGTCTGGTCGTGGAGTAATATGATACAGCATAAATGGCGAAAACTATTTGGTTACTATAAGCCGTATCTGCGCCTGTTTCTGTCGGATCTGTTCTTTGCGGTCCTGGGAGCCGGCGTTACGCTTGTTATCCCGCTGATCGTGCGTTATATTACCGGGACGGTGATTTTCCTGCCGGCCGGCGAAGTGGCGCAGACAGTCGGAAAGCTGGCAGCGCTGATGCTGGCGCTGGTTCTTCTGGAATGTTTCTGTAATTTTTACATCGGCTATTACGGGCATGTGATGGGCGCGATGATCGAACGCGATATGCGCGGCGAAATTTTCGGGCACTACCAGAAGCTTTCGTTTACCTTTTATGATAATCAGAAGGTAGGGCAGCTCTTATCGCGCATTACAAGCGATCTGTTTGATATCAGCGAGCTTTTGCACCATGGGCCGGAGGATCTGCTGATCTCCCTGATGAAATTTATCGGGTCGTTTGTGATCCTTCTGACAATCGATCCGGCGCTCGCGCTGGTGATGTTCGCGTTTGTGCCGGTAATCCTTGCCTACGCGTTTGCGCTGAACCGCAAAATGAAGCGCGCGTTTAAAGAAAACCGCGCGCGCATCGCGGATATCAACAGCCAGATCGAAGATAGCCTCTCCGGCATCCGCGTGGTAAAATCCTTTGCCAATGAGGATGTGGAAATGCGAAAGTTTGGCAGAGGCAATCAGCGCTTTGTGGACAGCAAGCGCGTCAGCTACCGCTATATGGGCGCGTACAATTCCGGACTGGGCGCGCTGACCACTCTGGTGACGGTTGCCGTTGCGGCGGCGGGCGCGCTGATGATCGCGCGCGGGAATTTAACCGCAACCGATCTGATTACCTTTCTTTTGTATGTGAACAACTGCACGGAACCGATCAAAAAACTGGTGAATTTTACCGAACAGTTTCAGAACGGCTATACCGGCTACGAACGTTTTCTGGAAATTCTGGCGGTGGAGCCGGATATCGTGGACGCGCCCGATGCAATAGAACTTACGGATGTAAAGGGCGAGATTGTTTTTGAAGACGTATCTTTCCGCTACGAAGAAAATCTGGAAAGCGTGCTCAGCCATATCAGCCTGCGCGTCAACGCGGGAGAATATATTGCCATTGCGGGAAGCTCCGGAGGGGGAAAGACGACGCTGTGCAGCCTGATCCCGCGCTTTTACGATGTGGAATCGGGGCGTATTCTGCTGGACGGGACGGATATCCGCCGCATTCGCCTGAAAAGCCTGCGCGACCATATCGGCATTGTGCAGCAGGACGTGTATCTTTTTGCGGAAAATGTCATGGAAAATATCCGCTACGGCAGACCGGACGCGACGGATGAGGAAGTGGTGGCGGCGGCGAAACTTGCAAACGCGCACACGTTTATTATGGGACTGCCGGACGGCTACCACACCGATATCGGCCAGCGCGGCGTAAAACTTTCGGGAGGGCAGAAACAGCGCCTGTCAATTGCGCGCGTCTTTCTGAAAAATCCGCCTATCCTGATTTTTGACGAGGCGACATCCGCGCTTGATAATGAAAGCGAACAAATGATACAGAATTCACTGGAAGAACTGGCAAAGGGGAGGACGACGTTTGTGATCGCCCACCGCTTGACGACGATCCGCAATGCAGGCAAGATTCTGGTTATGACAGAAAAAGGGATCGAAGAACAGGGAACCCATGAAGAATTATTAAAAAAAGGCGGAGCTTACAGCAGGCTCTACCGCATCGCAGAGGAGGAGAACCATGATTTCCCGGAAAATGACGGAAATGACAAAAAACAGCTCGGCAATCCGAGCCATGTTTGAAGAAGGAAAAAAGATGGCGGCGCAGTACGGAGAAAAGAATGTTTATGATTTCAGCCTGGGGAATCCCAACGTGCCCGCGCCGGCGCAGGTAAAAGAGGCGATCGAAGCGATCATCCGCGAGGAAGATCCGCTGATGGTACACGGCTATATGAGCAATTCGGGATACGAGGATGTGCGCGAAGCCGTTGCGGCGTCTTTAAACAGCCGCTTTGCGACAAACTTTACCGGAGAAAATATCCTGATGACAGTGGGGGCCGCAGGCGGTTTAAACGTTATTTTTAAGACGCTTTTAAACCCCGGCGAAGAAGTGCTTGTTTTTGCACCATATTTTGGCGAGTACCGCGCGTATGTGTCAAACTACGACGGCGTGCTCAAAGAGGTGCCGGCGGATACCGAAACGTTTCAGCCGAACCTGAAAGCGTTTGAAACACTTCTTGGCCCGAATACAAAAGCGGTGATCGTCAATTCCCCGAATAACCCGACCGGCGTAGTTTATTCCGAGCAGACCATCCTCGCGCTTGCAGAGATTTTAAATCGAAAACAGGAAGAATTTGGAAGCAGCATCTATCTGGTATCGGACGAACCGTACCGCGAACTGGCGTATGACGGGGTGGAGGTGCCCTATCTTACCAAATATTATAAAAATACGATTGTGGGTTATTCCTACAGCAAATCCCTGTCGCTGCCGGGCGAGCGCATCGGGTATCTGGTCATTCCGGACGAAGCGGACGACAGCGCCGCCATCATCAACGCGGCGAATGTGGCGAACCGCATTCTGGGGTATGTGAACGCGCCGTCTCTTTTTCAGCGCGTGATCGCAAGATGTTTGGACGCAAAAGCAGACGTCGCCTATTACGACCGCAACCGCCGGACGCTCTACGAGGGACTGAAGCAATGCGGCTTTTCCTGCATCCGGCCGCAGGGCGCTTTCTATCTGTTTGTAAAATCGCCGCTGGAGGATGAAAAAGCGTTCTGCGAACTGGCGAAAAAGTATCATCTTCTGCTGGTGCCGGGATCGTCTTTTGCCTGTCCGGGTTATGTGCGGCTTGCTTACTGCATTTCTTACGAAACAATTGTGCGCTCCCTGCCGGAGTTCGCGCGGCTGGCGAAAGAATGCGGACAGATTTAAGCGAAAAGGAGTTGCTTTATGGGCTGGGAAGAAAACGTCCGCAGAGTTGTCCCGTATACGCCGGGAGAACAGCCGGATTTTGCCGATATGATAAAATTAAATACAAATGAGAATCCCTATCCGCCGTCAAAACGCGTACAGGCATGCGCGCAGACGGCAAAGACGGAGCGGCTGCGCCTTTATCCGCCGCCCGCCGCCGACGCGCTGACCAATGCGCTGGCGAAATCTTACGGCGTAAAAAGGGAGCAGGTGTTTGTGGGGGTTGGTTCCGACGATGTGCTGGCGATGGCGTTCCTGACATTCTTTAACGCGGACAAACCGGTGCTGTTTCCGGACATCACCTATTCGTTTTATGACGTCTGGGCGGAACTGTTTCGGATTCCTTACGAATGCCAGCCGCTGGACGAGGAGCTTCGCATTGTAAAAGAGGACTATTGCAGGCCGAACGGGGGAATTGTCTTTCCAAACCCCAACGCGCCTACCGGCGTGGAGCTTCCGCTTGATGAAATCGAAGAGATTGTTGCCCGCAACCGGGATGTGGTCGTGATTGTAGACGAGGCGTATGTTGATTTCGGAACCCGCTCGGCGCTGGAACTGATCCGGAAGTACGACAATCTTCTGGTTGTACAGACATTTTCCAAATCGCGTTCTCTGGCGGGACTTCGCATTGGCTATGCTTTTGGCAGTGAAAAACTGATCCGCTGCCTGAACGATGTCAAGTATTCGTTTAATTCTTATACGATGAATCGTCCAAGCATCGAGCTTGGCGTGGCGGCGCTTGCGGACGAGGCGTATTTCAGGGAAACGACGGCAAAGATTATCGCTACGCGCGAGCGCACGAAGAAGCGGCTTGCCGCTCTGGGCTTTTCGTTTGCGGATTCAAAAGCAAATTTTCTGTTTGTGACGCATCCGGACTATGCGGCAAAGGATCTGTTTGAAGCGTTAAAGGAGCAGCATATTTATGTGCGCTATTTTGCAAAGCCGCGGATCGACCGCTATTTGCGCATTACGATCGGAACGGATGAACAGATGGATGCGCTGATCGGATTTTTTAAGCGGTATATGAACAAATAAAAGGAGATTTTATTGATATGAACGGGCTGCAGCAATTGATCGTCGATACGTTCGGCGGTGTGCTTTCAAAAGAAGCGTTGGTATTTCTCATCTCCATGTGCCCGATACTGGAGCTTCGCGGCGGGCTGATCGCGGCTTCGGTATTCGGGATTGAAGTGTGGCGCGCAATCGCGATCTGCGTGATCGGGAATCTGATTCCCGTGCCGTTTATCCTGCTTTTCATCACGCCGGTTTTTACCTGGCTGAAGCAGAGAAAACTGTTCCGCCCCATTGTGGAGAAACTGGCAAACAAGGCGATGAGCAAAAAAGATCAGATTGAAACCTACAAATTCTGGGGGCTGGCGCTGTTTGTGGGCATTCCGCTTCCGGGTACGGGCGCGTGG
>CANQJX010000047.1 GCA_947624335.1 uncultured Marvinbryantia sp. | reverse complement strand
GGAGGGAGGCAGGCTGCTGCTTTCCCGGAACAGCCACAGATCCGTCTACCATGCCATAGAAATACGCGGCATAGACGCCGTTTACCTGTATCCGAAGCAGAGCGGGAAAGACGGGCGCGGCGTGTCCTTTCCGTTCTGCGCGGCGGAACCTGCGGACGTGCGAAGGGCGCTTAAAAACACACAGGGAATCGACGCGGTGTTTCTTACCTCCCCTACCTACGAGGGCGCGGTAAGCGACATCAGAGAAATCGCGCGGATTGCCCATTCGTTTGGCGTGCCGCTGATTGTAGACGAGGCGCACGGCGCGCATTTTGGATTTCATCCCGATTTTCCCCAAAGCTCTGTAAAGCTGGGAGCCGATCTGGTGGTCCACAGCTTACATAAAACACTGCCGTCCATGACGCAGACGGCTCTGCTGCACCGTAACGGGAATCTGGTAAGCGATAGCCGGGTGCGGAAATTTCTTTCGGTTTATCAGACAAGCAGTCCGTCTTATGTGCTGATGGCCAGCATAGACGCCTGCGTCGCTCTGCTGGAAAAAGACGGAAAAAGGCTGTTTGAAGCGTTTTCCGGCAGGCTGAAACAGTTTGCCCGGCAGGCGCAGGGACTGCAGCGGATTCATCTTATGCGGGCTTCGTTTCAGGACCCGTCCAAGCTGGTGCTTTTTGCCGACGGCATGAGCGGGGTGCAGCTTGCGGAAACGCTGCGCCGGCGCTTTGGCCTGGAACTGGAGATGGGCGCGGGCGATTATGCCGTCGCCCTGACCTCGATCGCGGATACCGACGAAGGATTTTCACGTTTGGCGCGCGCGCTGCAGGAACTGGACGGCGAACTGCAAAAAACGGACGGACGCAAAGAGACGGCCGGGGTGGATTATGCGCTTGCGAATGAAGCGGTTATGACGATTGCACAGGCGGACAATCTGCCGCAAAAAACGATTTTTCTTGCAGAGAGCGCGGGAGAAATAAGCGCGCAATATCTGTATGTCTATCCGCCCGGAATCCCGATGCTGGTGCCGGGAGAACGGATCGGCAAAGAACTGCTGCGGCGGATTCAGGCCTGCCGCGCGCTGGGGCTGGTCCTTCGGGGAGCGGACGATTTGCCGGAGCGGATTCATGTGATTGACAGGCGGATGGCGGACGCTTGAGGAAGCCTATATTTTATTTGACATCAATATGTTTTTCATAGTATGATAAAGGGTACGAAAGAAAAGGATTTTTAGGGGCTGCCATGGGAAAACTGTTTTATATCATGGGAAAGAGTTCTACCGGAAAGGATACCATTTTTAAAGCGCTGATCGCGCGGGAGGATTTGCATTTGCGCAATCTGGTAATGTATACCACCAGACCGATTCGCGCAAAGGAAGAAGACGGCAGAGAGTATCATTTTGTGGATGACGATGCCGCCGACCGCCTCATGCGGGAGGGCAGGGTGATCGAAATGCGTTCCTATCATACCGTTCATGGAATCTGGCGTTATTTTACGGTGGACGATGAGAATACCGATCTGGAGCATTATAATTATATGGCGATTGGCACGCTTGAATCTTATGAAAAGCTGCGGGAATATTACGGGGAAGACACAGTGGTTCCGATTTATATAGAGGTGGACGATGAAAACCGGCTGGAGCGCGCGTTTAAGCGGGAGCGCAAGCCGCAGAACCGTAAGTTTGACGAGATGTGCAGAAGATTTTTAGCGGATTCCGCGGATTTTTCAGAGGAAAACCTAAAGCGTGCAGGCATTACAAGGAGGTTCCGCAACGACGACGACCGCGCGGACTGCATGCGCGAGGTAGAGGAGTTTATCAGGAGCAAATTATGAGTGGATTTGGCGAAATTATCGGACATCAGGATATTGTAAGAAATCTGGAAAATGCCATCCGGCTGAATAAGGTATCGCATGCTTATATTTTAAACGGAGAAAAGGGTTCCGGCAAAAAGGCGCTCGCGCGGGTATTTGCGCAGGCGCTCAACTGTGAGGGCGAGGGCGAGATTCCCTGCGGGACCTGTCACTCCTGCCGTCAGGCGCTTGGCAAGAATCATCCGGATATTATAGAAGTCGTGCATGATAAACCCAATACGATCAGCGTAGACGATATTCGCAGCCAAGTGGTAGAGGACGTGCAGGTACGTCCGTACAGCGGCGCTTATAAGGTGTATATCATCAGCGACGGGGAGAAAATGACGCCGCAGGCGCAGAACGCGCTGCTGAAAACCATAGAGGAACCGCCCGCGTATGTTGTGGTTTTGATTCTCACCACCAATGCGTCCGCGCTTTTGCCGACCATCTTATCGCGGTGCGTAATGTTTAATACAAAGCCGGTGCCGGACAGCCAGGTGCGCGCATATCTGATGGAGCATGTGCAGATCCCGGATTATCAGGCGGATATCTGCGTGGCGTTTGCGCAGGGCAATATCGGCAAGGCGGTCCAGTTGGCAACGTCCGAACATTTCAGCGAGATCAAGGCGGCGGCCGTTCATCTTCTGACCCATATCCGGGAGATGGACATTGCGGATATTACGGCGGCTGTGAAAGCGGTGGCGGAATTTAAGCTGGATATCAGGGATTATCTGGATATTCTTGCAGTATGGTATCGGGATGTGTTATATTTTAAAGCGACGAACGATGCCAACGGCATTATTTTCAAAGAGAATCTCAGGGCGATCCAGGAGCATACCAGACGCACCTCCTATGAAGGCGTGGAGCAGATTCTGGAGGGGATCCGGAAAGCGAAAGCACGCCTGACGGCAAACGTAAATTTTGATCTGACGATGGAACTGCTGTTCCTTCTGATAAAGGAGAATGGAGAATAGAATGACAAAGATAGTTGGGGTTCGCTTCCGCACGGCGGGTAAGATCTATTATTTTGATCCGAAAAATATGAAGATCCGGCGCGGCGATCATGTGATTGTGGAGACGACCAGAGGAATCGAGTATGGCAGAGTGGTTACCGGAACGCGGGAAGTGCCGGACGAGACGGTGGTTCAGCCTCTTAAGGCGGTGCTGCGCGTAGCGACGGCGGAAGACGACGAGAAAGTGAAGAAGAACCGCGAGAAAGAAAAAGAGGCGCTTGCCATCTGCCAGGAGAAAGTAAACAAGCATCAGTTGGAGATGAAGCTGATCGACGCGGAGTATACATTCGACAACAATAAAGTCCTGTTTTATTTTACGGCGGACGGAAGAATTGACTTCCGCGAACTGGTCAAGGATCTTGCGGCGGTGTTTAAAATGCGCATAGAACTCCGCCAGATCGGCGTGCGCGACGAGACTAAGATCCTTGGCGGCGTGGGGACGTGCGGCAGGGCGCTTTGCTGCCATTCTTACCTGTCCGAGTTTGCTCCGGTATCGATCAAGATGGCGAAAGAACAGAACCTTTCCCTGAACCCGGCAAAGATTTCCGGCGTGTGCGGCAGGCTGATGTGCTGCCTGAAAAATGAAGAAGAGACGTATGAATATCTGAACAGCCGCCTTCCGAACAACGGCGATACCGTAACCACATCGGACGGCTTCCAGGGCGAGGTAAGCAGCGTAAACGTATTGCGCCAGACCGTGAAGGTGCTGATCGATGTAGACGACGAAAAAGAACTGCACGAATATCCGGTAAACGAATTGAAGTTTAAACCGCGCCGGAAGAAGGAGCGCAAAAAAGACGCCAAACAGGATAAAGAACTGGAACAGCTGGAAGCAATGGAGAAAAAGGAAGGAAAATCCAAGCTAGATGAAGATTGAACTTTATGACGGCGAGAGGATTGACGATCTGCAGCGCAACGGATATCGCATTATCCAGCGGCCGGACGGGTTCTGCTTTGGCATGGACGCGGTGCTGCTGTCGGGCTTTGCCAAAGTGCAGGAGAAGGAGCGTGTGCTCGACCTCGGCACGGGAACCGGGATTATTCCAATCCTTCTGGAAGCAAAGACCGCCGGAGCGCATTTTACCGGGCTGGAAATTCAGGAGATAAGCGTAAATATGGCGCGGCGCAGCGTACAGCTTAACGGTCTGTCAGAAAAGATTTCGATTGTACAAGGAGACATAAAAGAGGCCGCATCCATATTTGGAAAGGCCTCTTTTGATGTGGTTACGGCAAACCCTCCGTATATGACAGGCAATCACGGGCTGGTAAACCCGCGGCTGCCCAAGGCGGTTGCGCGCCATGAAATTTTGTGTACGCTAAAGGACGTCGTATCACAGGCGTCCGCGCTTTTGCGCGAATCGGGCAGATTCTATCTGGTGCATCGCCCGTTCCGGCTGGCGGAGATCATGCATTGCATGGTGGAGCATCGTCTGGAACCCAAGCGCATGAAGCTGGTTTATCCGTATGCGGATAAAGAACCGAATATGGTGCTTCTGGAGGGCTTAAAGGGCGGAAAAAGCCGCGTCACCGTGGAAAAGCCGCTGATTGTTTATAAGGAACCGGGAACGTATACGGATGAGATTTATGAACTCTATGGGGCAAGGCCGTAAAACAGGAGAGGTATTATGCAGGGGAAATTGTATTTGTGCGCGACGCCGATCGGGAATCTGGAAGATATAACCCTGCGCGTTCTTCGCGCCTTAAAAGAGGCGGATCTGATCGCGGCGGAAGATACCCGCAACAGCAGAAAACTGCTCAGTCATTTTGGGATCAAAACGCCGATGACCAGCTACCACGAATATAATAAGACGGAAAAAGCGAGAGATTTGATCCGCGGGATGCGGGAAGGGAAAACGATCGCGCTGATTACCGATGCGGGTACGCCGGGCATTTCGGATCCCGGCGAGGAGCTTGTGCGCATGTGCTATGAGGCGGGGATTGAAGTTACTTCGCTTCCCGGTGCGTGCGCCTGCGTGACCGCGCTGACCATGTCGGGACTGCCGACGCGCCGCTTTTGCTTTGAAGCGTTTCTCCCCGCGGATAAAAAGGAACGCCGGGAAATTCTGCGGGAGCTGGAGCGCGAAACGCGGACGATCATTCTTTACGAAGCTCCGCACCGGCTGGTGCGCACGCTGGAAGAACTGGCCGGCGCGTTTGCCCAAAGAAAGATTTCCGTCTGCCGGGAACTGACCAAGAAGCACGAGACGGTTTTGCGGGCAACGGTTGCGGAAGCGCTGGAATATTATCGCGATCAGGAGCCGCGCGGCGAGTGCGTGATCGTTATGGAGGGAAAAAGCCATAAAGAAATACAGCGCGAGGAACAGCAAAAATGGGAAACGCTGACTGTGCGGGAACACATGCAGTATTATCTTGCGCAGGGGATGGATAAGAAAGAGGCGATGAAACAGACGGCAAAGGACCGCGGCGTTTCCAAAAGAGACATTTACCGCGAGACAGAGACAGAAACCGGGACAGAGACAGAAACCGGATAAACGCATATGCCGCCTTTAGACGGCATAAGATATAACCGATAAACGGCGAACGGAGAAATATATGGATCTTCTCTGGGGCGGTATGATCTTAATTGGCATTGTCTACGGCGCTTTTAACGGTACAATGCAGGAAGTGGCGGATGCGGCGCTTGCGTCCTCGCGCGAGGCGGTTACCTTATGCGTTACGATGGCAGGCGTGATGGCCTTATGGCTGGGATTGATGAAAATAGCGGAGGAAAGCGGCATGGTAGCGAGCCTGGAGCGCGCGCTGGCGCCTTTTCTCCGTTTTTTGTTCCCCCATATCCCCAAAGACCATCCGGCGCAGAAGCATATCAGTATGAACGTAGTCGCCAATCTTTTGGGACTCGGCTGGGCGGCGACGCCGGCGGGTCTTGCCGCGATGGAGAGCCTGGCGCGGCTGGAGGAGGAGAGGCGGGAGCAGGACGAAACCGCGCGAACGACGGCGCGGCAGGCAGCAGGCGCGAATCGCAGACGCGCGCCCCGCGCTGTCCCCCGCGGCACGGCCAGCAATGAGATGTGTACCTTCCTGATTCTGAACATCTCTTCCCTGCAGCTGATCCCTGTCAACATCATCGCTTACCGCGCGCAGTACGGCAGCGTGAACCCCACGGCGGTGGCTGGTCCCGGCATTGCCGCAACGGCGGCAAGCACGCTGGCGGCGGTGGTGTTCTGCAAGGTGATGGAAAGGAAGCGGCAATAGACATTTTTATATTTTCATCAAATAAATGGAAAGATTATAGGTGTACAAATCAACTTTATGAGATTATAATACAACTAGTATAAAAAGAGACTTGCTGTCACAACAAAGAAAAGGACGGCGCATTTATACGCCCGTACAATGCGCCGCATATTAAACCACCAGAAAAGGGAGATTGACTGTATGAAGCCGAAATCCATTTTAAAAGAAAAAAGTATTCTTGTCACAATTCTTATGGTTGTGGTGATCGGAATACTTTTTTTGACTGCGTATCTGCGCATTGGAAAGATTATCGAGGCACGCTGCCTAAGCCGCATGGAAGAAGGAGTAAATACCGTTTTGGAAGAAGTTTCATCAAAACTGGAACGGGACAGCCTTATTTTGAACGCGACGGCAAGCATTATTTCCGCCTCCGATAAATTTGATGTGGAGAGCCTGCAGGAAACCATGAACACCGTAACGCCGCTCCTGGAGACAATGGAAATCCGCGTCCTGATGCCGGACAATACGGTTATACAGCCGGACGGCACGGTTACGGACGCGACCGGGCATATTTCCTTTCGCGAAGAGGCCGCTTTGGGCGAGCATATCTCCGACCGCATGGTAAGTTTCCTCGACGGCGACACGCAGGTACTCCGCCACTATGTACCGATCATCAAAGACGGAGAAGCCGCCGTTATCCTGTACGGCGTAACAAAACTGGACGAACTGCCGACGGTTCTGAATGTCGGCAATATCTATGATGCAAGCGCCAGCGTATATATCATCGACGGAAAAAGCGGCGACTTTATCATGGACACATGGCACAAAACGCTGGGCAGCATGGACGGGGAGCGAAAGACAAAGGACGGGTCTTCCTGGGAAGAGCAGAAGAAAAAAATGCTTTCCGGAGAGACCGGATATGTGATTTTCCGTTCCGAAAGCATCAACGACTGGATGTATTTGTACTATGCGCCGGCGAATATCAATCAGTGGATCATCGGCGTTTCCATACCGGAGAAGCAGGCGTTTGTAAGCCTGCGCATGATAAAAACCGTCTGCTGGTGGACCGCGGGGATCATGGCGTTTGCGATCATTCTGTATTGCTTCTGGGTATATAACAACGCGCGCGCCATGGTGAAAAAAGCGGTGGAGCGGGTTGCGCTGGAAGAAAAACTGGCGAAGGCGGAGGCGGCGGAACGCGCGAAGACGACATTTCTTTCCAATATGTCACACGATATCCGCACGCCTATGAACGCGGTTATCGGCTTTGCTACCCTGGCGCAGACAAACATCGATAAAAAGGACAGAGTGGAGGAATATCTGGGGAAAATTCTGTCTTCCGGCAATCATCTTCTGAGCCTGATCAACGATATTCTGGATATGAGCCGGATTGAAAGCGGGAAACTGAATATCGAAGAAAAAGAGTGCAGCATATCGGAAATATTCCGCGATATGCGCAACATTATACAGACGCAGATGCAGGAGAAACAGCTTGAATTTTTTATGGACACGCTGGATGTGGTGGATGAAGACATCTACTGCGATAAACTGCATCTGAATCAGGTGCTTTTAAACCTTCTGAGCAACGCGATCAAGTTTACCCCGGCCGGAGGCTCCGTCTCGCTTCTGATCCGCCAGAAAAAGAGCCAAAAAGAAGGCTGTGCGGCCTATGAGATCCGTGTAAAAGATACCGGCATCGGTATGAGCGAGGAATTTTCCGGCTTTATTTTTGAGCCGTTTGAACGGGAGCGCAACACAACGGTCAGCGGCATTCAGGGAACCGGCCTTGGCATGGCGATCACAAAGAGCATTGTGGACGCGATGGGCGGAACAATCGAAATGAATACGGAACAGGGCAAGGGCACGGAGTTTATTTTGCAGTTTAATTTCCGTCTGCAGAAGGAACATCAGCTTCCGGAGGTGATTCCGGAACTGGAGGATATGCGCGTTTTAGTGGCGGACGACAGTTTTAGCGCCTGCGACAGCGTAACAAGAATGCTGCGCCGGATCGGGATGCGCGCGGAATGGAGCATGCACGGAAAAGAAGCGGTGCTGCGCGCAGCGCAGTCAAAAGAGATGGGCGACGAATTTAAACTGTATATCATCGACTGGGTTCTGCCGGATTTAAGCGGCGTGGAAGGGGTGCGCCAGATCCGTGAAAAGGTGGGCTGGGATGCGCCGATCATCATTCTGACGGCGTATGACTGGAGAAGCATAGAAGAAGAGGCAAGGAGCGCGGGAACAACCGCTTTTTGCAGCAAGCCGATCTTTATCTCCGAACTGCGCGAAGTTTTGATTCATGCGGTAAAAAAGACGGAGAGCGTACATACGCCCCAAAACGAGACGAACGTTTTGCCGGATGAGATGGAAAAGTTAAAGGGAACGCGCCTGCTTTTGGTAGAAGATAACGAATTAAACCGCGAAATCGCACAGGAAATTTTAAAAGAGCACGGTTTTTTAGTAGAAACGGCAGAGGACGGAACCGTTGCCGTAAACATGGTAAAACAGGCGGCGCCCGGTTATTATGCTCTGATTCTGATGGATGTGCAGATGCCGGTGATGAACGGATACGACGCGACGAAAGCGATCCGCGCGATGGACGATCCGGTGCGTTCGTCTATCCCCATTGTGGCGATGACGGCGAATGCGTTTGAAGAAGACCGGCAGCATGCTTTAGAAAGCGGCATGAACGATCATGTGGCGAAGCCGATCAATGTGGCGAAGCTGATGGATGTTATTTATTCGCTGTTGGCGAAGGACGAAACTCGGACAGAAGACGTTCCGCGTCCGTAGCGGCGCATCCCGTTTGGCTGTATCGCGCCTTCTCGTAGAGCGTATGTAAAAGCGCGGTTTGCTGATCGGAGGCAAGCTGCGCGCTTTGCTCCAGTTCCGCGGGCGTTTCCCATCCGGCGGGCTGCTGCGTCAGGCTGCGCTGAAGCGTTTTTTTATAAAAGCGGCGGATTTTCCGGTTCGGAGAATTTCGCCGTTCTTTTTTTGCCCGGCGTGCGGCGGCTTTGCCCGGCCCGGATTGCTCGCTGCCTTCATTTAAAAAGACGATTTCATCGTCGCAGTCCTGCGCAAAATAGTGCGCGGCGCTGCGGCAGAGCCGGTAAATAAAAAGAAGCAGCAGCAAGGCGCCCGCGGCCGCGGCGCCGTACATCAGCACATCGGTAAAGACCGTAAGCCACACGGGAGGTTCGCCGTAATCTTCGGCGGGTATGGGAGGAACCATATCGCCGCCAAACCGTTCAAAGAGGTCTTCCGGCATTTCTGCCGGGGGCGCAGCAGGGCGTTCCTGCATGTTTCCGATCAGATCCGCCAGAGGTTCCCGCCCGTACAGCACGGACGGAAGCACAAGCAGGGTCAGAAGTATAGCGGCGATTACCAGCACGATCTTTCCAACCTTTTGGATCGTGCGAACCGGGAGATTGGCGATTCTTTGGTTTTCTTTGATAAAGTTCCACATTCTGCGAAGATAGCAGTGAAAAAAACAGACAAACACATCCGCAAGAAGCAGAAGAAACGTCCAGTGAAGTAAATCCTGCCGCCCGGTAAATAAAATGATAAGATAACACACGGCGAACACCGCCCAGCAGACAGGAGAGGGTTCGTCCAGAAACGTAGGGATTTCCCAGAGATCCTTGGATAGCTGCGCGCCTAATTCGCCAGGCATTTCTTTCATAAGACGGCGGATCCGGCCCCTTTTCAGGCGGGCATAGCAGCGCAGCACAAAGATTGCGCCGGAGATTGCCGCAGTCTGCGCGGAACCGGAACATTTCCACACCAGCGCGCATACCGCGCCGGAAAAAAGCAGATAAAGAATCAAAGAGGGAATCCTGCGGATAAAGACCCAGCTAAGGGCGGCGGGCGCCAAAAGCCAGAGGCTGTTTGCAAGACAGGCCAAAGAAGCCTTTGCGGATAATTCCAAAAAGGCGGCGGCTACAAGATAGCTGCAGCCAAAAAGCA
>CANQJX010000046.1 GCA_947624335.1 uncultured Marvinbryantia sp. | reverse complement strand
GTGCTTTTGGAAGGGACGGCGAAAACCGCCAGGGAAAAAGCTGGCCGCGAAGATCGGCACCGGTGCAGGTTCTCTACGGGGCAGATTGCTTTGACGGGGAACCGGTGGGCAAAAGCCGGATCAGCACGGGCGCTCCCGCCGTGATGTAAAGGATCAGAACAAACTGCTCCAGCGCCTTGCCGATTCCGCCCGCGACCGCTCCTGTGATCAGCGGCGCCGCGTATGTCTTTAAAAGTTCGTAGACCGTGATGCAGACGGCGTAGCGGAGCACACGGAAATACCATTTTCCGTCCGTCTCAAACTTTATGAACCTTCTTTCTAAGAACCATCCCACAATGAAACCGAGTCCCATGCCGGCATTCTTGAAAGAATCAATGGGCATCTTGGCCGGATCCACGATCACATTGCCAGCCGCGTCATAATCCGCCGGATAACCTTTCAGGGAGGCATAGACGACCAGCAGAACACAGAGCGCCCCGCACGCGAGAAGAACGATCCAGTCTTTATTCGGATTTTCGTCCACCCAGCCGAGCAGTCTGCGAAACGCAAACAGCAAAGCGGCCGCCAGAATGATGGAAACGATCACATCCTGCGGCGTGTGTACGCCAAGATAATTGCGGGAAAATCCGATCAGCAGCACAAGGACGGCCATAACGACGCGGAAAGCTTTCGGGTTCTTTTTGTTATATGCAAGACCCCCGAAAAAACTGGCGGCGTTCGCGGAATGTCCGCTCGGAAAAGAATAGCCGGTGGCGTCCGCCATCGCTTCCGGAACAGGCAGTACGCGCGGATCCCGGATCCATGGACGGTACACACAGGCGGTGATCTTCAAAAAACCGTTGATCACGCGGTTATAGTAAAACGTCAACATCAAGAAGATGCCCTCGCGCTTATCAACGCACCAGTAAACGAACGCCACAAGAAGCGTGACGATCGACGCCTCTCCAAGCTTCGTGATCAGCTCGAACGCGCCGTTTAACACTCCGCCCGTCGCCTCGCGCAGGTTCTGCAGCAGCAGTAAGTACTGTATGTCCATTTTCTTATCCCCCTTTTTCTACATCATTATAGCAAAACAGCGGCAAATGTAAAAGGTTTGGCTTGAAAAATTTTCCGCTATTATAATCATAGCTGCCAGGGACGCTGTTTTCCGGGCGGCAAAAAAATGGTATCGCAAAAACGATAAGGCAAAAGGGAGCGGCGTTTGCCGCTCCTTTTGTAAATGTTTTTGATTGTAAAGCGGACGCGCGGATGCTATAATCAAAGTAGAACGTATGCGGGAACCGCAAAGTTGCTTTTACACGCGAAAACAGGCGCAAGGAGGGTGCAAAACATGGAAGATAAACTTATTATGGTCGGGATTATTCTAATTTTGATCGGACCGATGGCGGTCGCTCTTTTGATTGCTTCCCTGATCGACAAAAAATATGGGAAGCGGATCAGAGAAAAAATGGAGCGGCAGCACCGGGCTGCCCAAAAAGCCGGCGGTTTTTCCGCCATCCATTACCGCAGCCCGAAAAAACGCGCATTTAACCGGATTTATGTAACGGCGATCTGGATTGGAATGGCGATTACGCTTGCGATATTTGCCTGGCTGTTTTCGAAAAAATAGAGCGGAAGGAGAGAGAATAGATGCAGAGCAGTATTTCCAGGGCGGATGCGCTTGCGCTTCTGCGGACATACAACAGGGAGCCGTTTCATATTCAGCATGCGTTAACGGTAGAAGGCGTGATGCGCTGGTATGCAAAAGAACTCGGTTATGGCGGCGAGGTAGAATATTGGGGAATCGTCGGCCTGCTGCACGATATTGATTTTGAACAGTACCCGCAGGAACATTGCCTGCGCGCGCCGCAGCTTTTGCGCGACGGCGGCGTAAGCGAAGAAATGATTCATTCCGTGTGCAGCCACGGCTATGGGATCTGCTGCGACGTAGAACCGACGCATGAAATGGAAAAAGTGCTGTTTGCGGCGGACGAGCTTACCGGACTGATCGGAGCGGCGGCGCGTATGCGCCCTTCCGGAAGCGTGGCGGATATGGAAGTTTCCAGCCTGAAAAAGAAGTTTAAAGACAAGCGGTTTGCGGCAGGCTGTTCCAGAGACGTCATCCGCACCGGAGCCGAGCGTCTGGGCTGGACTTTGGATGACCTGATGGAGAAAACCATTCTGGCTATGCGCTCCTGCGAAGCGCAGATCGCGCGGGAATGCGAAAAGCTGCAGGAGACAAGGCCGTTTGTCGGCTGGGAGCTGATGGGAGATTTTATGACGGCGGTTTTTGAAAAATGCGGCGTCCCCTCAGAAGACGCCCGCGTCTGCACGGACGTGCTGTTGGAGAGCGACCGCAGAGGGATCGAAAGCCACGGGTGCAACCGCTTTAAACCGATTTATATTGACCGTATCAAAGACGGTATTCTCAACCCTGTGACAGAATTTGAGGTGGTCAAAGAAACCCCGACGACGGCCGTGATCGACGGGCACAACGGCATGGGCATGGTGATTGGTACGAAAGCCATGCAGATGGCGATTGACAAGGCAAAGGCATACGGCATGGGAATGACGGCGGTGCGTAATTCCACGCACTATGGGATTGCCGGGTACTATGCCACTATGTGTACGAAGAACAATATGATCGGAATTACGGGAACCAACGCGAGACCCTCCATTGCGCCGACGTTCGGGGTGGAGAATATGCTTGGCACCAATCCGATCACGTTCGGTATTCCCACGGACGAGCCGTTCCCGTTTGTACTGGATTGCGCGACGTCCATTTCACAGCGCGGAAAGATTGAGTATTATGCCAGAATGGGGCAGCCGACGCCCGCGGGTATGGTGATCGGACGGGACGGCAGCGCCCTGACAGACAGCAAACAGATCCTGGAAGACCTGAACTGCGCAAGAGCGGCGCTCGCCCCGCTCGGAGGCATTGGCGAGACGCTTGCCGGCTATAAAGGATACGGCTACGCAACGGTAGTGGAAATTCTCTCGGCGGCGCTGCAGGCGGGAAGCTTTCTGAAAATGCTTTCCGGAAAAGACGCGGACGGGAACAAAATCCCTTATCCGTTGGGACATTTCTTTATCGCCATTGATACGGAAGCCTTTATGGGAGCCGAGAGCTTTAAAAAGACTGCCGGAGAAATTCTGCGCCAACTGCGCGCCTCCGAAAAGGCGCCGGGGCAGAAGCGGATTTTCACCGCGGGCGAAAAGGAATATGAAATCTGGCAGTTCCGCAAGGATAAAGGCGTTCCCGTAGGCGAGGCGGTACAGAAGGAGCTGATCGCCCTGCGCGACGAATTTGGGCTGACACAGTTTCGCTTTCCGTTTGAATCCTGATGTTATTCCAGCTCAAACGCGCCGGTATAAAGCTGATAGTATTTTCCTTTCTGGGCGATCAGTTCGTCGTGCGTCCCGCGCTCGATGATGCGTCCCTGTTCCAGAACCATAATGGCGTCCGCGTTGCGCACCGTTGAGAGACGGTGCGCGATTACAAATACGGTGCGCCCTTTCATCAAAGCGTCCATACCCTTTTGCACGATGGATTCCGTGCGGGTATCAATGCTGGAAGTCGCTTCGTCCAATATCATAACGGGCGGATCGGAGATCGCCGCGCGCGCGATGGAGAGAAGCTGGCGCTGTCCCTGCGACAGTTCCGCGCCGTTGCCGGAGATAACGGTATCATATCCCTGCGGCAGCATTTCGATAAAATCGTGCGCGTTGGCAATTTTTGCCGCCGCGATCACTTCCTCGTCTGTAGCGTCCAGTTTTCCATAGCGGATATTTTCCCGGATCGTGCCGGTAAAGAGGTTGGTGTCCTGCAGGACCATACCTAAAGAGCGGCGCAGTTCGGGCTTTTTGATTTTGTTGATATTGATATCGTCGTAGCGGATCTTGCCGTCCGCCAGATCATAAAAACGGTTGATCAGATTGGTGATCGTGGTTTTTCCGGCTCCCGTTGCGCCCACAAAGGCAATTTTCTGCCCGGGTTTTGCGTAAAGAGAAATATTATGCAGCACCACTTTATCGGGATTGTAGGCAAAATCTACGTCGTAGAAACGCACGTCGCCCTCCATTTTGGCGTAGGTAAGCGTGCCGTCGCCGTGCTGGTGCTTCCACGCCCATAGGCCTGTGCGCTCCGGGCATTCGCTAAGCTCGCCGTTTTCGTCATATTTTGCGTGGACAAGCGTAACATAGCCGTCGTCGGCTTCCGGTTCCTCATCCATCAGGGCGAAGATACGCCCCGCGCCGGCAAGCGCCATTACGATGGAGTTCATCTGCTGTGAAATCTGTCCGATCGGATTGGTAAAGGACTTGCTAAGCTGCAGGAAACTTGCGATTACGCCGATGGTAATGCCGCCGACGCCGTTTAAGGCCAGCAGGCCGCCCACAATGGCGATTACCACATACTGAAGGTTTCCCAGGTTCGCCATTACCGGCATCAGGATATTGGCGAAGCGGTGCGCGTTTGTCGCGTTGCTGCACAGTTCTTCATTCAAGCGGTCGAACGCTTCTTCCGAGCGCTGTTCGTAGTTGAATACCTTGACGACCTTCTGCCCGTTGATCATTTCTTCAATATAGCCGTTGGTAACGCCGAGCGAGTTTTGCTGTTTGATAAAATACTTTCCGCTGTTGCCCGCGATCCGCTTGGTCACCTGAAGCATAAAAAAGACGGACACCGCCACCACCAGCGACAGATGGATGCTGGTAGTCAGCATGGCGACAATCACCGCGACAATCGTAACAGAAGAAGAGAGCATCTGCGTGAGGCTCTGCGAGAGCATCTGACGCAGCGTATCGGTATCGTTGGTATAGTGGCTCATAATATCGCCGAACGCATGCGTGTCAAAATAGCGGATCGGCAGCGTCTGCATATGGGCGAACATTTCGTCCCGGATTTCTTTCTGCACGCCCTGGGCGATTGTCACGATGACGCGTCCCTGGATCAGCGTGCTTAAGACGCCGGCCAGGAAAATGCACGCCATAATCAGCAGCGTCCGCAGGAGCGGGACGAAATCCGGCACGGACATAGTAAGCAGCGGCGTTACATAATCGTCGATCAGCACCCGCAGAAACAGCGAGCCGATTACGCCGGTGACGGCGCTGATAAAGATGCAGACAAGCACCAGAATCATATGATATTTATAATCTTTTCCGATATAGCCCAGCAGGCGTTTTAAAGCGCCCATGGGATTCGACTTTTTGATCAGTTCCCGGCGCGCTTCTTTCGATAATCCGCGCGCCATCGCCTGTTGTTCCCGTTTACCTGGCATCGTCCGATTCCCCCTTTACCTGTGAATAATAAACCTCCTGATAAATATGGCTGGAAGCGAGCAGTTCTTCATGGCTTCCGACAGATTCGATTCTGCCGTTATCCAGAACGATGATTTTATCCGCGTTTTGCACCGAGGAAATTCTCTGCGCGATGATCAGCTTGGTAGTGTTTGGAATTTCCTTTGCGAAAGCTTCCTGGATCAGCGCGTCCGTGCGGGTATCCACGGCGGAAGTGCTGTCGTCGAGGATCAGGATTTTGGGTTTCTTTAAAAGCGCGCGCGCAATGCAGATGCGCTGCTTCTGCCCGCCGGAAACATTTGCCCCGCCCTGTTCGATATGCGTGTCGTAGCCGTCCGGAAACGTACGGATAAATTCATCGGCCTGCGCGAGCCGGCAGGCATGGATCATTTCCTCATCGGTGGCGTTTTCGCTGCCCCAGCGCAGATTTTCTTTGATGGTTCCGGAGAAAAGCACGTTCTTTTGCAGCACCATGGAGACCGCGTCGCGCAGCGCTTTCATGTCATAATTGCGCACGTCGATGCCGCCTACGGTAAGCGTTCCCTCCGTGACGTCGTACAGGCGGGGGATAAGCTGTACTAAGGTACTCTTTGCGCTTCCGGTTCCGCCGATGATGCCGACGGTCTCGCCGGAGGCGATTTTCAGATTAATATTTTTCAGGCACAGCTTGTTCTTATCCCCGGAATAGCTGAAGGAAACGTGGTCAAAGCAGATTTCGCCGTTTGGAACCTCCATAACCGGATCCGATACGTCTGCGATGTCGGGCTGTTCCACCAGCACTTCGTTGATACGTTCGATGGCGGCGCGGGACATTGTGATCATCACAAAGATCATGGAGAGCATCATCAGGCTCATCAGGATCTGCATAATATAAGTAAACATGGAGGTCAGCTCGCCGGTCGTCATATTGCCCGCCACAATTCTGTGCGCGCCGATCCAGGAGACCAGCAGCATACAGGTGTATACGCAGAACTGCATGGACGGGCCGTTAAAGGCGAGAATTTTTTCCACCTTTGTAAAGTCGCGGTATATCTCTCCGGAAATTCCCTTAAATTTTGCTTCCTCAAAATCCTCGCGGACAAAAGACTTGACCACGCGGATGCCGCGCACGTTTTCCTGCACCACGTTGTTGAGTTTATCATACGTTTTAAATACGCGCATAAAGATCGGGTGCGCAATTTTGATAATCACGCCCAGGATCACGCCCAGAAAGGGAATGATCGCCAGGAAAATAGAAGCCAGGCGGACGTTGATCCTGCACGCCATTACAAAGGCGGAGATCAGCATAATCGGCGCGCGCACGGCGATGCGGATAATCATTTGATAGGCCATTTGCACATTCGTTACGTCCGTCGTCAGCCTTGTTACCAGACTGGAAGCGGAAAAGTGGTCGATGTTGGTAAATGAAAAATCCTGTACCCGGTAAAACATTTTTTTGCGCAGGTTCTTTGCAAAGCCGGAGCTGGCCACCGCGGCGAAATTGCCGGAGAGAGCGCCGCAGGTAAGCGACGCCATAGCGGCGATTACCAGAAGTATTCCGTAATAAAGAATCTGATTCATATTGCCGGCGGAGATCCCTTTATCGATCAGGCTTGCCATTAAAAGCGGTATGATCACTTCGAGGATGACCTCCAGCGTGACGGTCAGCGGCGCGAGCAGGGAGGGCCTTTTATATTCCCCGACGCATCCGAGCAGATTTTTTAGCATATTGTTTCATCCTTTCCTTGCATTGTTTTATTTGCGGCCTGCCGCGCGCAGCCGCCGCCCAGGGTATCTGTGATCCGGCCAAGCAGGTCCAGAAGCGTCTTTCTTTCGCCGTCGGAAAAAAGATCGTTTAACGACTGCTCAAAATCTTTGATGCCGGTCGATACCTTTTGATCCGCCTCCATGCCCTTTTGGGTCAGCACCAGCTTTTTCTGGCGCGCGTCCGCGGGCACTGCCTTGCGGTTTAAAAAACCGTTCTGCTCCAGATTGGAGATTACGCTGGTGACGGACGAGCGCCGGATGCCAAAGTTCTTTTCGATTTCCTTCTGAAACACTTCTTTATCGGGAGAAGCGCAGATATAGGAAAGAATGCGGCTCTGGATGCCGGTCAGTCCGTGGCAGGCGGAAATGCTGTCCACCTTTCTGCGAATCTGATGGGAGGCGATCATAATATATAATCCGACCTGTTCTTTAGAATGCAAAATAACACCTCTTTTCGAACGTATCTAAATTGTTAGGAATCTAAATGTTAGAAATCTAAATGTTTGAAACCGAACATATTTTAAACCGGAGTTTGGAATTTGTCAATTGTATTTGAAAAAATTATCTGTTATAGTAGTATCACTATAAGGAAACAGCGGAGAATTGGTGAATGGAAAAACAGAGAAATTATCAGCGGGAGCTGGACGGGCTGCTGGCTGAACTGCAAAAAGAGAACCGGGCGCCGGCGCTGCTTTTGCATAGCTGCTGCGCGCCTTGCAGCAGTTATGTGCTGGAGTATTTATCGAATTATTTTCGGATTACGGTTTTTTATTATAATCCCAACATAGATCCGCCGGAGGAATACCGCAAGCGCGCTGCGGAACAGCAGAATTTTATTGCGCGCCTGCCGGTAAAATATCCGGTGCGTTTTTTAGAGGGGGAATATGTTCCGCAGGATTATTATGCGGCGGTAAAGGGGCTGGAACAGGAGCCGGAGGGCGGCGCGCGCTGCCGCAAATGCTTCCGGCTGCGGCTGGAAAAAACGGCCGCCGCGGCGGTGCGGGAACAGGCGGATTATTTTGCCACGACCTTAACGATCAGTCCTTTAAAAAACGCGCGGGCAATCAATGAGATCGGAGAAGCCCTGGCCGAAGAATATCATCTTCTGTGGCTTCCGTCCGATTTTAAAAAGAAGGAAGGGTTCAAGCGTTCGGGAGAGCTTTCCAGGCAATACGGGCTTTACCGCCAGAATTATTGCGGGTGCCGGTTTTCCCTGCCGCAGGAGCGTATCTGACGCTGCCTGCCGGCGGTAAAATGTGCGACAGGTATTGCGGGCGGGCGAAAAATATGATAAACTCCGAATAGTAATCTGCAAAAGAAGCAAGAAAGAAGGGGAATTATGGCACAGCTCTGGGGCGGCCGGTTTACCAAAGAAACGGACGAACTGGTATACCGGTTTAACGCATCCGTGTCTTTTGATAAACGTTTTTACCGGCAGGACATCGAAGGAAGTATGGCGCATGTAAAGATGCTGGCAAAACAGAAGATTTTGACGGAAGAAGAAAAAGAAAAAATACTGGACGGTCTCGCCGGAATCCTGCGGGATCTGGAGAACAAAGATCTGCAGATTACGCCGGAGTACGAAGACATCCACAGCTTTGTGGAGGCGAATCTGATCGCGCGCATCGGCGAAGCGGGGAAGAAACTGCACACCGGGCGCAGCCGCAACGATCAGGTGGCGCTGGATATGAAACTGTACACACGCGGCGAAGTGGTCCGGCTTCGGGAACTGGTAAAGGATCTTTTAACAGTGCTTCTGGATCTGATGGAGAAGCATATCCACACCTATATGCCGGGATTTACCCATCTGCAGAAAGCGCAGCCGATCACGCTGGCGCACCATCTGGGCGCTTATTTTGAGATGTTTAAGCGGGATCATCAGAGGCTTGCGGATATTTACCGGAGAATGAATACCTGCCCTTTGGGAAGCGGGGCGCTTGCCGGGACCACATATCCGCTGGACCGCGCGTACAGCGCGCGGCTTCTTGGCTTTGACGGCGCGGCGCAAAACAGTATGGACGCCGTTTCGGACCGGGATTATCTGATTGAACTTCTGTCGGCGCTTTCTACGATTATGATGCATTTGAGCCGTTTCTGCGAAGAAATGATCATCTGGAACAGCAATGAGTACCGTTTTATCGAGCTGGACGATGCGTACAGCACGGGCAGCAGCATTATGCCGCAGAAAAAGAACCCGGATATTGCGGAACTGATCCGCGGCAAAACGGGACGCGTATACGGGGCGCTTACCGCGATTCTGACGACGATGAAGGGGCTGCCGCTCGCCTACAATAAGGATATGCAGGAAGATAAGGAACTGACGTTTGACGCCATCGATACGGTAAAAGGATGCCTGTCGCTTTTTGCGGCGATGCTTTCAACGACGAAATTCAACAGCGACCGCATGGAGGCAAGCGCCAGGGGCGGATTTACCAACGCCACAGACGCGGCGGATTATCTGGTCAACCGCGGCGTTGCTTTCCGGGACGCCCACGGCATTGTGGGACGCATGGTTCTGGAATGTATCGAAAGGGGCGTTGCGCTGGATGACCTTACCCTGGAAGAAATGCAGTCGTTCAGTCCGGCGTTTGAAAGCGACGTTTACGAGGCGATCAGCTTGAAAACCTGCGTGGAAAAACGCTGTACGCTGGGCGCGCCTTCCGAAAAGGCAATGCGCGAGGCAATTGCTGTAAATAAACGTTATCTGCAGGAGCAGGAAGAATGAGGAGGATATTATGGAAAAGAAATTAAAAGTAGGGATTCTTGGAGCGACCGGAATGGTGGGACAGCGCTTTATCGCGCTTCTGGAACATCATCCCTGGTTTGAGGTAGTTACGGTGGCGGCAAGCGCAAGAAGCGCCGGAAAGACCTATGAAGAAGCGGTGGGCGGCCGGTGGAAAATGACCACGCCGATGCCCGAAGCGGTAAAAAAACTGGTGGTTATGAACGTAAGCGACGTAGAAAAAGTAGCGGCGACGGTTGACTTTGTTTTTTCCGCGGTGGATATGTCCAAGGATGAGATCCGGGCAATCGAGGAAGCGTATGCAAAGACGGAGACGCCGGTTGTTTCCAACAACAGCGCGCACCGCTGGACGCCGGACGTGCCGATGGTCGTTCCGGAGATCAACCCGGA
>CANQJX010000045.1 GCA_947624335.1 uncultured Marvinbryantia sp. | reverse complement strand
CCACCAGATCGATGAACTCCGCCTTCGGATTTTGATACGGGTCGTCTGTAAATAGCCCGTCGATATCGGAGAGAAGGATCAGAAGATCCGCCTCCAAAAGCGACGCCACCAGCGCCGACAGCGTATCATTGTCGCCAAACTGGATCTCATAGGTAGATACGGTATCATTCTCATTGACAATGGGAATCGCGCCCAGTTTCAGCAGTTCCCGAAACGTGTTGTACGCGTTTTGCCTGCTGACCGGATTGGTAATCGTATTTTTGGTAATCAGAATCTGCGCCGCCATCTGTCCGTATTCGGCAAACAGTTTCTGATAAATCATCATCAGCTTTGCCTGCCCGATTGCCGCGCACGCCTGCTTTGTTTCCAGCTCCTGCGGTTTCCCCTGGATTCCCGCCGCGCTGCTTCCGACCGCAATTGCTCCCGAAGAGACCAGAATCACTTCTTTTCCCATATTGCGCAGATCGCTGACCTCACGCACCAAAATTTCCAGTTTTGTCAAGTTAAGCGCCCCGGTGCCGTGCGTCAGCGACGAAGAACCGATCTTGATAACAATTCGTTTTTTCTCCTTTAAGCGTTCTCTGAACTTTAACTTATCCAATTTCCCTTACCTGCCCGTCACGGTATTCTGTCAAAGAAATCTGATCTTGTGAAGAAGGCGCACAAAGAACGCGCCTTTTGGCAAATCTGCGATTTCGCTTTCCCGAATGCCTTTCAGTTTGATCAGGAAGAACACATATACCAGCACTCCGGTTAAAACCGCAAGCAGCACCGCTACGGCGTTGGACGCCTCGTCGATGAACAGAATCGTCATCAGCTTATTGATCACAAAATACACCAGATACGCCGCAACGCCCATTACCGCCGCCGAAATCAGCGGAATGAGGAAGGTTTTTCGCAGTTCCTGACGGTAGCGCAGATAGCGCCGGATCGTAAGCCCGTTCAAAAGGCAGATCAGAAACGCGAACAGCGTATTGGCGTAGACCACCCCGTAAATGTTCAGGCGCATATGCCTTAAGAAAATTAAAAGCACGATCACATGGATGACCAGAGCGATCGCGGAATTGACCAGCGGCTCGCGCATATGTCCGATTCCCTGCAGCACCGCCGTCGAAAGCGTTGAAATGGCAAACAGTACGATCATCAGCGCGCCCGCCTGCATAATGCCTGCGGAGAGGCTGTATCGGTCGTTCATCACCAGCCACATGATCGGATGCGCCAGCGCCGCCATGCCGACCGCGCACGGGATTGTAAGAATCATGGTATAGCGCATGGTTGAGCGCACTTTTAAGCGGGCGTCCTTCAGATTTCCGGCTGCAATCGCCGCCGAAAGCGTCGGCACTACCGAAGGCGCCAGACAGGACGCAAGAGAAAGCGGCACGTTCATCAGCACGCGGAACTTACCCAGATAAATGCCGTATATGGTATTGTACTGCTCGCTCGTATAGCCCTGCGCGGACAAAATATGGTTAAAAATTCCCTGGTCCAGAGTCGGGCTGATGTTGTAGATCAGCGTACTGAAAATAACCGGTATAATCGTGATCACAATGGTCGTGTAAATCAGCCTGTCGGAATCCAGCTTCTTTGTACTGTCCTGCTTTACCAGCTTCTTAAACGTTTTTTGAAACGAGAGGTAAATGACAATCAGAAAAACAAGCGCGACCAGTATGCTGGCGATCTTTCCGAACATCGCCCCGGTCGCCCCCATGGTGGGAGCCAGCGAACTGTTCTCGCCCGCGATGGAAGCGCCGTAGCCGAACATAATCGCGGCGCCCCCGATTGTGACAATCGCGTTGATAATCTGTTCAATCACCTGCGACGCCGCGGTGGGAATCATATTGCCCATGCCCTGAAAGAACCCGCGGAACACACCCGCGACCGCAAAGAGAAAAATTGCCGGCGCAAGCACCCGCAAAGCGTTCGCCGCGTTGTCCACTTTCATAATGCCGCCCGCCAGCACGCCGGCGAACAAAAACGTAAATACGGATACAATGCCGCCGCAGATAAGCGCAAATTTCATAGAGCAGACAAAAATCTTCTGCGCATTTTTGGCTTCGCCCAGCTGCAGCTTTTCCGACATCATTTTAGAAATCGCAAGCGGAAGGCTGTTTGTGGAAATCAGCAATAAAATCATATAGATTTCGTTTGCCGTGCTGTAATAAGCGACGCCCTCGTCACCCAGTATTCTTGTCAGCGGTATGCGGTAAATCATACCGATAAACCTTGCAAGGACCGAAGCCCCTGCAAGGATCGTACCCTGTACTAAAAAGTCAGACTTACTCTTCTTGTTTCCCAATTGCATTCCTCTTCCCGACGAATCTTATCGAATCTCCAGATCGTCTTTTACTGAATTCTGTACAACACAGACGAAGGTTTTGCCCTGATTAATTGCAATCTGGTTGCCGGACGCATCGTAATATTTTGCGGGTCCCCATTCCGATTCTTTTTCCCAATGCGCGTTTTGATAAGTTCCGTTTGTAAATAAGATGGCGTCTCCCCCGGATACCATATCGGTAAACCAGTAGCCGTTGTCGTCCGCCGCCGTAAACTCGCAGTACTGGATGATCACATTGTCAAAGGCAAGCTGTTCGCCCGTCAGATCATCAATATGCGGTCCGCCGAACTGAAAGCGGTTGTACTTCCCGGTCTGCGCGTCATACTCAAAATAGGGCTGGTTATCATAAAGATCCGGCCGGATATAATCCGCCGTGCCATCCGTGTAGGTAACGCGCTCGCCGTCCGGCGCGAACAGGAAATGCCCGCTGTAATCATCCGCGATCTGCGTGCGGTATTCATTGCGCTCGATCCCAAGCTGAAGCATGTCGTAGTTGGTATAAACATTATGGGGCGCGGCGCGCGATTCATCGCGGTAGTAAATATCTTCGCCGGCATACCCCAGCAGTTCTCCCGCAGCATCCTGATACTGCAGGCCGCTGATATTGTCTACGATGTCTGTATTAAGCGTATCAAACGCATAAACAACCTGTCCGTAATGTGCGTAAATCGCGTCAAACTCCGTTGCAAAGTCGATAAAGCAGGGACGGCAGCTTCTTACCGGCCCGATGCGGTCCACATCCGCGTAGTCTTCAAAGAACGCGAGCAGACGGTTATAGTCGTACTGTGCGGGCGCTTCATAAATCACCCATGCGCTGCCGATACCGGACTGCGGCGTCGCCGCGCTCACATTATCGATCATAACGCTCATCGGGCGCGTGTCGCGCACGCTCGCGTCTACCGGCAGACCGCTCAAATAACTGTACGCCTGTCCATCCGGCGCGCTGTCCTGGCTGTTGTCGGCCGCGGCCGGCTCGGACGCCTGCGCGTCTGCGGAAACGTCGTCCCCCGACACAACGGCTTCTTCCGAAGCGCCTGCGTTTCCTTCGGAGACCGTGTTATCCCCGACGCCCACAAGGCTCGTCGCGGAAACGCCTGTAACGGCGGACGCTGCCAGTACAAGACAAAGGGTTGCTGATACGATTCTCTTTTTCATGTTATACTCTCCTCCTTATTTTATCATAAATGCTTATGATTCTCTGGTAATCTTCAGTCCCTCCAGGACCTTTTCCTGTTTGTGCTCCATCGTGTGCGCCTCCCTGGGCGTCATATGGTCGTAGCCGATCAAATGCAGAACGCTGTGGGCGATCAGAAAGGCATATTCTCGCAGAACGGAATGCCCGTATTCGTGCGCCTGCGCATACACGCGGTCCGCGCTCAGCACAATATCGCCCAGCATCAGTTCTCCGCTGTCCGGATGGAAACAGCCGGTCTGCTCATTTTCCAGAAACGCAAAATCACCGGCTTTGCGGTAAACCGTCATCGGAAAAGACAGTACATCGGTCGCCGCGTCAATCCCGCGCTGTTCCCGGTTGATCCTGCGTATTCCCGGATCGTCTGTAAGGATAACGGAAACCTGCGCCTCATACGGGCAGCCGGTTTCATCCAGAACCGCTTCCGTTACCGACGCCGCAATTTTTTCGCAGTCAAACGGAAATTCCGTATCGCATTCTTTTTCGAGGTAAACCGTCATTTTATTTTCCTCCGCGGCGGCCTTTCGCGCGTTCTTCCCGGTACTTCTGCTTCTTTTCGTAATCCTCGTAAGCCTGTACAATTTTTTGCACCAGAGGATGCCGTACCACGTCTTTGCTGGTAAGCGTGCAAAAAGCGATGCCTTCCACCCCGCCGAGTACCCGGACCGCCACGTCCAGGCCGGATTTGCTGTCCGACGGAAGATCTTTCTGCGTCATGTCGCCGGTGATAATCACCTTTGAGCCAAAGCCGATCCTGGTCAGGAACATCTTCATCTGCGCCGGCGTGGTGTTTTGCGCTTCGTCAAGAATGATATAGGCGTTATCCAGAGTCCGCCCGCGCATATAGGCAAGCGGCGCCACCTCGATCAGCCCCTTTTCCATATTTTTCTGGAAGCTGTCCGGTCCCATGATCTGGTACAGCGCGTCATAGAGCGGCCGCAGATAAGGGTCTACCTTACTTTGCAGATCTCCGGGAAGAAAACCCAGCTTTTCTCCCGCTTCAATCGCAGGGCGCGTAAGAATAATCCTTCCTACCTCATCCTCCTTAAACGCCTGAATCGCCATCGCCATTGCCAGATAGGTCTTGCCTGTCCCTGCCGGGCCGATCCCAAACGTGATCATATTGGCGCGGATACTGTCCACATACGCTTTTTGTCCCAGCGTCTTCGGCTTGATCAGTTTTCCGCTGATCGTATGGCAGATACTGTCCCTGTCGATCTGCACGATCGCTTCTTCTTTGTCCTCGTAAGAGAGCGCGAGCGCATAATCTACGTTCTGGGCGGTAATCGTATTGCCCGCCTGCGCGAGCTTTGCAAGCTGGCGGATCACGTCCGCCGCTTTGCCCGACGCATGTTCCGGGCCGAGTACTTTAATGTTCCCGTCCCGTTCCAGCACGGTTACGTTTAACGTCTTTTCAATCTTTTTTACATGTTCGTCGAATTGACCGAACACATTGCTCTGCAGTCCCGGCGGAATCGTCACAATGGTTTCCACAATACTCATTCATTTGTCCCTTCCTGCGGGAAGTCTGATTTTTTAATGCGTACGCTTCTGCCTGTTTTTTTTATAACGGTTAACGTGCCTTTCGCGCGGCAGGAAGTCGTACTTACCTCTATTTTAACATTATTTTCAAATATTTGAACCCCCTTTTGCTCATTTTCTAATAGAAATTTTTGCAATTTCTGCTTTGCGAGGGCAATTGCCTCCTCTTTCGTATAGGCGACCACGGTCCTTTTATATTCTCTCGCGCTCAAAATACCGGCGGACGCGGGCAGGTAAATATTCCCCGGAAGCCGCAGCTGCCTCTCCGTTCCCATAATATCCCCGTCTGCAAAGCAGCGCAGTCCCGGATCCACGCCAAAGTACCGGCCGAACAGTTTCAGATAAACGGCGTAGCGTTTTCTTCCGGTATAGGTAATGATCTCATGCGCCAGAGAAAACGTATCTTCGTAGGGTATCGTTGTCCGTATGTAAATGTCTGCGTCCGATCTGCAATAGCGGTAGTTTACCACATTGTCCGCGTCATCGGTAATCTCCATCTCCCCTTTTACCAGGACGTCGCCTTTTTTGACTTTATCGCCCTTGCCGGCCACGGGCAGCCCCTCCCTGGTTATCATAGAAACAATCGTACCGTCCGCGTCCGCCACCAGATCCGACGCCTCTGGCGCGTTTTCCGTTTCCGCTTCCGGCCGGTCCGTGTTTTCCTGAAGGTCAATCTGCAGATACGTCCCCGTAAGGCGCACCGATACCCAGATAATGCCGGGGAAATCATTGCGCAGATCCGCCGCCAGCTGCCTGCAGTCCAGCGCGCTTTTCCTGGTTCCATATGTAATTTGCCTGGACGCCAGATATTCCATCAGGGTCTGGCGGCTGATGCTTAAATTTCCGTGAATGGTAATATTCCAGATAAAGCAGGACAGAAAGAAAATAAAAAATCCACAGAAACAGAGTCCAAGCGCAAATACTTTTCTCTTCCTGTGGCGGTATAAGAAAAACGGAAGCCCATATTTCCGGCGGACGCGGACGCGGGTACGGCATTTTTTTGCCAGCGGCTTCAGCGAAAAAAAGTCTTTTCGGTACAGTTTTGCCTCATAGCCTCTCTGGGCCGGCTGTATGTCCCACAGTAAAATTCCATGGTTCGCGCAGAGATTCAAAAACCGTTCATAATTGCCCCCGCAGATATGAACCTTTACAAATCCTTTTCGCAAGAGACGAATTCTCTTTAGCAGAGCAAGCTCCCCTTTCAAAAATAGTGCAGTTGTTCGATCTGCCCGCGAAGAATCAGTTCTTCTCTTGCATAAAGCTCAATCAGCAGATTTTTCCCGCTGATCTCCAGACGGCAGTTTTTGCACTGCAGAAGCAGCCGTTCCGCAGTGTACTCAATGATGCCGAGATAATTTTCCACACGCAGAAAATTCTGTCCGGTCAGTTCCACCAGCGCTGCTTTCTCCGCTAAATCCGCCGGTATCTCCATGGCCGCGGCAACTTTTTGAAAGGCAGGCTTTCGCATCCGGCTCCTCACTATTTTTGCTTTTTATTACACAGTATATGAACGCAGCGCAAAATTATAACCGCTTTTCCTCGCGAAAGAAAATCAGCCCGAACCATGTGACCGTGTGTATATCGCTGTAAAATTCTATCCCGTACCGCTCCGCGATCTGCGTCACCAGAATCCCATAGCTTTCAATGCAGGGAATGGCCTTTCCCGGAAAACGGCACGGCTGCGGGTATGCGCAGGTTTCGCAGATCTGACAGGATTCGCTTGAGAGCGCAAGACATTCTGCGCCCTGCTTTTCCAGTTCCCTGCACAGCGCGCGCGTCACCGCCTCGTGTTCCGGACGGGTGGCAAGCGTTTCCGCAAGAACAGACGCGTCGCTTACCTGCGCAGCCGTAGTAAAAACCAGCGCGTTTTCATACTCCAGGCATCGTTTGCGGCACTCGTTCACCTCGCCGACCGCCGGCGGGCAGGACCACGATTTCCCATAGCGTTCACATTCCGTGCGGCAGATATGCCGCACCTTTTCAGAAAAAGGAATCTCCCGCGCTTTGCACACCGCATACTGGCAGATTGGATATTCCCCGATAAATGTTTCCACCGAAACCATCCCGAAACCCCTTTCGCCGTCTTTTCTTAAAATCCTTCCAGAACCATCTCCGCCACTTCCCGCGCGGTCGCCGCAATTTTCCTTGCGCCGGCCTTTTCAAGCTCCCCGCGGCTTCCGTATCCGTACAATACGCCAAGACAGTCCAGCCCGTTTTGCGCAGCGCCCAGCACGTCGTGTTCCCGGTCGCCGATCATCAGCGCATACGGCTTTTCTGCTTCCGTAATCTTTAAAGCGTCCAGCGTATAGCGGATCACTTCCTCTTTGTTTACCCGCTTCTCGTCCATCGCCGCGCCGCAGACAGCGGAAAAATAATCTGTCAAATGAAAATGCGCCAAAATCTGTCCGGCAAAAAGTTCCGGTTTTGAGGTCGCCAGCGCCAGCACCTTCCCGCCGTCCCGCAATGCCTGCAGCATCGCTTCCACGCCCGGATAGACGCTGTTTTCAAAAATCCCCTTTGACGCGTAATATTCCCGGTAACAGGAAATTGCTCTTTTTGCCTGTTCCTGCGTCATTCCCGCAAAACGCATAAAAGAATCGGCAAGCGGCGGTCCCACAAACTTTTCCAACGTCTCCTGCGGCAGCTCCCGCGCTCCCATTTTCCTGAGCGCATAGCGCACCGAATTCGTAATCCCCGGCCCGGACTGCGTAAGCGTCCCGTCCAGATCAAACAAAAGATACGAATACTGCATCCTTCTCTCCCTTAAACCCTGTTATTTATGATACGGTTCGTGATTTAAAATGCGAAAACCGCGGTAAATCTGTTCCAGCAAAATCACGCGCATCATCTGATGCGGAAACGTCATATCGGAAAAGCTGAAACGGTAGTCCGCGCGCGCAAGCACACGCGCATCCAGCCCCAGCGAGCCCCCGATGATAAACGTCAGATGGCTGTCTCCCTGCAGCGCGCGCCGGCCGATAAAATCCGCGAACTGTTCGGAGGACAGTTTCTCTCCCTCGATTGCAAGGGCGATTACGCAGGAGTCTTCCCGGATCGCTTTTAAAATCCGCTCGCCTTCTTTTTCCAGGATCTGCCGCCGTATAGCCGCGCCCGCTCCGTCCGGCGTTTTTTCATCCGCAAGCTCCACAATCTCCAGTTTCGCGTAACGTGACAGACGTTTCCGGTATTCCGCGACGGCGTCCGAAAAGTATGTTTCTTTTATTCTGCCGACGCACAAAAGTGTCAGCTTCATACTTCAAAATCCATGCAGGCTCGGTTGCAGGTAACGCTCCTTACATAGTTTCCGGCCTTTACATGCGCAGGATGCACCGTATAGCCGTTTAAAGCCTCCTGAGACTCATAATCGCCGATCAGCGCAATGTCGCGGTTGCCGGATGCAAGTCCCCCGCATATGACTTTTAAAGAAAGCACGCCCGGAATCTGCTCCTTAAGCGGTTCCAAAATCTCTTTCATTTTTTGTCCCGCTTCTTTTTTCTGTTCTTCGCTCAATGTTTCCGTAAAATTCCACATTACGATATGTCTGACCATTTTTTTCCTCCTGTTCTTTTATGCGTATTCGCCTGTGCGGCGCGCGCGGGCAGATAAAAAATGCGGGCGGGTAAAATACCTGTTCCTTTTCCGGATACCGCCAGATATTTCCCGCCCCGTCTTACTGCTCTTATTTTTCACTCAGGAACGCGTGAATGCCTTTTGCCGCCGCTTTTCCGGCGCCCATCGCCAGAATTACGGTCGCAGCCCCGGTCACCGCGTCTCCGCCGGCGTAAACGCCGTCTTTGGAGGTCTTACCGGTTTCCTCGTCCGCAATAATACACTTGCGCTTGTTGACATCCAAACCAATTGTGGTCGAGGAGATCAGCGGATTCGGCGACGTTCCAAGCGACATGATCACCGTGTCCACATCCAGGGTAAACTCAGAACCCGGGATTTCCACCGGGCGCCTTCTTCCGGACGCATCCGGTTCGCCAAGCTCCATGCGCACACAGGTCATACCCTTAACCGCGTCGTTTTCATCCACAAGGATCTCTTTCGGATTGGTAAGAAGGTCAAAAATAATCCCTTCTTCTTTCGCATGATGCACTTCTTCCGCACGGGCGGGCAGTTCCGCTTCACTTCTGCGGTAAACGATATGTACCTCCGCGCCGAGACGCAGCGCCGTCCTCGCGGCGTCCATCGCCACGTTTCCGCCCCCGACAACCGCTACTTTTTTGCCTTTTGCAATCGGGGTGTCATAATCGTCGCGGAACGCCTTCATCAGATTGTTTCTTGTCAGATATTCGTTGGCGGAGAACACGCCTTTTGCCGTCTCTCCCGGAATCCCCATAAACATCGGAAGTCCGGCGCCGGAACCGATAAATACGGCTTCAAACCCTTCCTCGTCCAGCAGCTCGTCAATGGTGATGGAACGTCCGATAATGACATTCGTTTCAATCTTTACGCCGAGCGCTTTTACATTTTCCACCTCTTTTGCCACAACATCCAGCTTCGGCAGACGGAACTCCGGAATGCCATATACCAGAACGCCGCCCGGCTCGTGCAGCGCTTCAAAAATCGTTACGTCATAGCCGAGTTTTGCCAGATCTCCCGCGCAGGTAAGGCCGGATGGCCCGGAACCGATCACCGCCACCTTCTTGCCGTTCTTCTGCGCCGGCGCTTCCGGCTTGATTCCGTTTTCACGCGCCCAGTCCGCAACAAACCGCTCCAGCTTTCCAATGGAGATCGGTTCGCCCTTGATGCCGCGGATGCACTTTCCTTCGCACTGGCTCTCCTGCGGACATACCCGGCCGCAGATTGCCGGAAGCGCGGAAGACTCGGAAATGATCCGGTATGCTTCCTCCATATTTCCTTCTTTTACTTCGTGGACAAATCCGGGAATATTAATGTTTACCGGGCAGCCGGTCACACATTTTGCATTTTTGCAGTTAATGCAGCGTCCGGCTTCCTCCATTGCTTCTTCCTTATTGTAACCCAGGCACACCTCGTCAAAGTTTGCCGCTCTTACCTTCGGCGCCTGTTCTCTTACCGGAACTTTTTTTAATACGTCACCCATTATTTGTCACCTCCGCAATTTCCACATCCGCCATGATGTGTGTCTCCCTCGCGCAGCTTCAGGAGCGCGCGTCCTTCTTCCGTCTTATACATTGCCTGACGCTTCATCGCCGCGTCAAAATCAATGATGTGTCCGTTAAATTCCGGCCCGTCCACGCAGGCAAATTTTACTTC
>CANQJX010000044.1 GCA_947624335.1 uncultured Marvinbryantia sp. | reverse complement strand
GCGTTACCAGGACGGAGGCTGTGGAAATCGTCACCCAGCTTGCCTTTTACTGCGGCTGGCCGAAAGCGTGGAGCGCTTTCCCGCTGATTGCAGAAGTCTACGGCGAAGCTATGACGGACGATGCTTACTGCAAGCTGCCGTGAGACCTGCGATGAAACCGAAGCAGATTCTGAAAATCATAACCGATATTTCCATGACCGTCCTGCTTCTCCTCTTGATGGCGTACTCCCTGATTGGCGAGGCGGCGCACGAATGGCTTGGCGTCGGCATTTTCCTGCTGTTTGTCCTGCACCATGTTCTGAATAGGAAATGGTGCAGAAACCTCTTTCGAGGGAAGTATCCGCCGATCCGTGTGTTCGGGACGGTGCTGGCGCTGCTCGTGCTTTTTTCTATGGCAGGCTCCATGATCAGCGGTATTCTGCTGTCCCGTTATGTGTTTCGATTGGATGTCCACAGATTCAGCGCAGTTCTCCGGACGGTTCATATGCTCTCGGCATACTGGGGATTTGTGTTTTTGTCTCTGCACCTCGGACTGCACTGGGGCGGGATCTTAGGGCTCGCAAGGAAGCATACAAAGAAGCCCTCGAAAATTCGGAAATGGACGCTTTGCAATATGGCGGCCTTGATCGCCGCGTATGGTGCGTATGCGTTCGTGAAACGGGATTTCGGAAATTATATGCTATTGCGGTATCACTTCGTTTTCTTTGATTTTGAGGAACCGCTTGCCTTATTCTTGCCGGACTATGTTGCTATCATGGGGCTGTTCGTTTGTATCGGGTATTATCTGGCGAAAGGGATACGTTCTATGAAACCAAGGAAAAAACTATAAAGAGTTCTTTCCGTCAAATCTCATGCCGCCATAGCGTCCACCGTGTTTCCGGCGTTAAAGGAACGAATGCACCTTAGTATTCCAAATATCTATGATGAATCATTCATCATAGATATTTGCTATTTAAAAACAAAGCGTTATAATAAAAATAGCAGGAAAGTGCGGATAAATTGATGTCAAGCGTGCATCCGCTTTCCATAGGAGGCTTGCAAAGCGAATACTGCCGGATTCCCATATGGGAAAAGCATTGATATAAACGGAGGAATGTAAAATGGAAATCAAAAAAGAAGTGAAGCAGGGCTATTTAACCGGAGAACGCGCATTGTTTGGCAGCAAATATCTGCGGGTAATTGACACAATTTTTGACGAGGGCGAATCTCCGCTTAAGGAAAGCCATGATATTGAACTGCTGGGCAGTATGTTCAAATGGAAGTATCCGCTTTGGTATTGCCAAAACATTGCGGTAAAAAACTGCACCTGGTTTGAAATGGCCCGCGCCGGCGTATGGTACACAAAACATATCCGCGTAGAAGACAGCGCCATAGAAGCGCCCAAAAATTTTCGGCGCTGCGAAGATGTGGCACTGAAAAACGTATCCTTTCCCAACGCGGCGGAGACCCTGTGGAACTGTGACAATGTAACTATGGAACAGGTTACGGCCAAGGGCGACTATTTTGCCATGAACAGCAGCAATATGAAAGTTTCCAATCTTACATTATACGGAAATTATCCGTTTGACGGCGCCCAAAATATTGAAATCCATAACTCGCGGCTGCTTTCCAAAGACGCTTTTTGGAACAGCGAAAATGTGACGGTGTATGATTCCTTTATTTCCGGCGAATATCTGGGCTGGAATGCCCAGAATCTCACGTTTATTAACTGTACTGTCGAAAGCCTGCAGGGCATGTGCTATATTGATAATCTTGTTATGAAAAATTGCAAGCTCTTAAACACGACGCTTGCCTTTGAATATTCCACCGTCGATGCGGACATCGTCGGGAAAATTGACAGCGTACTGAATCCGTCGGGAGGAACCATTCGCGCCGACTATATCGACGAACTGACCATCGAGCGGGATAAGGTTGATCCGTCGAAAACCAGCGTGATTTGCAGACAGGCGAAACCGCAGCCTGTCCGCAGGTGCGTGTAATAAAATTCACATTTTAAACCAAGCGCGATATGTTCGGAACCGCTGTCAGAAGGGGCGATCGGAAATGCCTGAACCATACCAGACAATCGAAGAATTAGAACAGAATATGAAGGACGCCGGCTATACAAGAGAAGAAATGGATTTGTTTATTCCGATATGGCAAAGCGGAAATAAAGCGGAGAGTTTGAGACTGCTTTCAAAACAAAGAAAAAGTTTGCTCCAAAGCATCCATAAAAACCAGGCGGATCTTGAGTGCCTGGAGAGTTTGCTGGCGTCCGTGCGGGGATAGTTTACGCCCCGCGCGGCATGATGCCCAAAGCATAGTCAGACGAGCGCCGTCTCTTTTAAGCGGTCAAGAAACAGCTTTGCCGCTTTCGAGAAAATCTGATATTTTTTTGTGAAGAGCATAACGTTGGACTGCAGTTTCGGCTTAAGGGGAATAAAGGTCAAAGGATGATCTCCCGCGGTGTTGATTAATTCGTCAATACAAAGAGCATACCCGATTCCCGCTTCCACCATTAACCCCGCGTTGAAAATCAGATTATAGGTTGCCGCGATCTGCGGCGCTGCCAGTTCATCCGCAAAAAATACGTTAAATTTGTTATTGTTAGAGGTTTGGCTTGGCATGATAAGCGGATGCCCGGATAAATCCGCAAAAGATACGGATCTGCGTCCGGCGAACTCAGAATCTTTTCTCGCAAGAATACCCCATGTTTCATAAAACGGAAGTTTTAGATAATCATAGTGCGGATTGATTTCAGGTTCCAATAAAAAGCCCATGTCAAGCAGGCCCTTATCCAGCCGTTCGGTGATCGCGTCGGCGTTGGAACTGAAAAAATGAAACCGGATCTCCGGATATTCCATCTGGATTTCCCGAATCAACTGCATAATCCGGTAAGAGCTTCGGTGTTCCCCGCAGCCGATATAAACGTCGCCCGAAATCGTCTGTTCGTTTTCCCGAAAGGCTGATTCGGTCTTTTCCATCAGCGACATGATTTCCTGCGCGCGGGAGCGAAGATATGCGCCGTCTTCCGTCAGCGTCACTTTCTTTTTCCCGCGAACCAGAAGCTGCTTTCCCAAAGCGTTCTCCAGCTCCATCATCTGTTTGGAAAGGGTCGGCTGCGTGACATGGAGATATTCCGCAGCGCGGGTAATGCTCTGTTCCTCAGCAATGGCAAGAAAATATTGTAACAGGCGTGTTTCAATCATGCGAGATTCCTCCGCTTTCAATCATTCTTAAAAGTTATGCAACTAGATTTTACATAAGTATTTATTATACGTCAAGAGGCCATGTAACATAATAAATGTACAGGATGTCTTTGCATCCCATACGGAGAACAAGGGAGAACCGGTATGGAAAATAAACTGGAAGTGATCCAAAAATTAGAAGAGGCTGGCATGACAGAGGAAATGCTCGCACTCTACCGGCATTGCTGCGATACGGATGACGCAGGCGGCAGGGAAAGTCTGCTGCGCCGATTTTGCAGAATCAAAAAGCAGGCGCTTGCAGAAGACCGGCAAAAACTATTCTGCCTGGATTACCTGATGGCAAAAATTGAAAATTGGGTCTGAAAAAGCAGCTGCGCTGTTGTATAATGGAATCAGAATAGGAGAGAAATCATATGATGCCGAATTATCAGAAAACCAAAAGAGCCTGTTATATGGGATTTATTACTCAGGCGGTCACGGCGAATTTTGCGCCGCTGTTATTTTTGAAATTTCACTATGAATACCGCATTTCGCTTGGCAATATCGCGCTTATTTCCACCTGTTTTTTCTTTACCCAGCTTTTGACTGATTTGTTCTGCGCAAAATTTGTGGACAGGATCGGATACCGCGCGTGCGTTGTGGCCTCCGAGGTATGCGCCGCGGCGGGACTGATCGGGCTTGCTTTTTTGCCGGACCTTTTGCCGGACGCCTTTGCGGGAATCCTTTGCAGCGTCGTGGTGTACGCGGTTGGAAGCGGGCTGATCGAGGTGCTGTGCAGTCCGATTGTGGAAGCGTGTCCGTTTGAGAATAAAGAAGCGACGATGAGTCTGCTTCATTCCTTTTACTGCTGGGGCTCCGTAGGGACAATTGTGGTTTCCACCGCATTTTTTGCGGTCTTTGGAATGGATAGCTGGAAATGGCTCGCTGTATTGTGGGCGCTGATCCCGGCAGTGAATATCTATCAGTTTGCCACCTGCCCGATCGAGCGTCTGGTAGCGGACGGCGGGGGGATGGGGATACGGGGCCTGCTCCGAAAGCCGCTGTTCTGGATCTCTGTCTGTCTGATGATCTGTTCCGGCGCATCGGAGCTGGCAATGGCGCAGTGGGCGTCGGCGTATGCGGAAGCGGCGCTTGGGCTGTCGAAAACGCTGGGGGATCTTGCCGGTCCCTGCATGTTTGCGGTCACAATGGGAATCAGCCGCGTCATTTTTGGAAAATATGGAGAACGGATGGATCTGATGAAATTTATGGCCGGCTCCGGGATTTTGTGTATGCTGTGCTATCTGCTGGCGTCGTTCTCCTCTCATCCGCTGGTTGGCCTGATCGGCTGCGTTGGATGCGGATTTTCCGTCGGCATCCTGTGGCCCGGAACGATCAGTATTTCATCGGAAAGATTCCCTATGGGCGGAACGGCCATGTTTGCGCTGCTTGCCATGGCGGGAGATCTGGGCGGAAGCATTGGACCGGGGCTTGTCGGCCGCGTTACGCAAAGCGCAGGAAATCATATCCGCGCGGGCCTGCGGGTCGGGATGATCTTCCCGGCGGTTCTGCTATGGATGCTCTTTCTTCTTTTTTGTGAAAAAAAGCGGCGGCTGTCTTAAAGGAAAACAGGACGGCATGCCCGGTTCAGGCCTTCGCATAAGAAAAGCCGCGCCGCACCGCGGATTGACTTTATCTGCTTTTCCCAGTATAATTTTAGCAAAAATCAACAGAAGGACAGGATTGGAAAAACAAATGGAGCAGACGAAATTAGTAGAATTATGCAAAGGCAGAAGCGTATGGATCCAGACGCACAACTTTCCGGATCCGGATGCGATCGCTTCCGCGTTCGCCCTGCAAAAACTGCTGGAGAGATTTGGAATTGAGGCGAACCTGTGCCACGAGGGAGAAATCGATAAATTAAGCAGCGGAAAAATGCTTCGTTTGCTTGGCATTCAAATGAACCGCTATTGCGAAATTGTCGGCCGGATGCAAAAGACAGACCGGATCATCCTGGTGGATAGTCAGAAGGAGGGCGGAAATGTTACCGACCTGCCCGGAAATGAATTTGCTGTGATCGACCATCACCCGACTGTTCGGGAAGCCGTTTACGAGTATGCGGATATTCGGATTACCGGCGCCTGTGCGTCGCTGATTGCCGAATATTATAAAGCGCTGGACGTAACGCCGTCGAAAGAAACCGCGACAGCATTGCTGTATGGGATCCGCATGGATACGCTGCAGCTTAGCCGGGGCGTAACGGAATTTGATATTCAGATGTACGCATATCTGTTTCCGTACGCAGACGCGGCGCTGTTAAAGCAGTTAGAGTCCAATAATATGGAATTGGCCGATCTGCGGGCATATGGGGCGGCGATAGAGAATATTCGTATTTATGGGAAAACGGCGTTTTCCTATTTGGATTTTGCATGCCCGGACGCGCTGGTGGCAATTTTGAGCGATTTTTTTCTCTCGATTGCCGAGGTGGAAGTGGTCATTCTTTTTGCCGGGCGAAAGGACGGATATAAATTCAGCTTCCGTAGCGAACAGCCGGATCTAAATGCCGGAAAACTTGCGGAACTTTGTCTGCAGGGATGGGGAAACGGAGGCGGGCACGCTTCCATGGCGGGCGGTTTTGCGCCAAAAGAAGCCATACAAAAGCAGGGGGCAAAAATCTACGAACAGGTACAGGAACATTGCATAGCTGTTCTGAGAGAACTTTATCCGCAGGCGCTCTCTACCTGAGAGACAGAAGCGCAGCGGATGCGGGGAGGGGTATCGGATGGTTACGGCGGCAGTCCGCGCGAAGGTACTGCCGCTGTATGAGATCGGCCTGGGATGGACGATTCCGGCCGCCGCGTTTGCCGCGGCCGCTGTCCGGCAGCGGGTATACAGATCACGGGAGAGAACATAATGGGCGCGCAAGGTTATGCAAAATTTGAACATACGCCGATTCCCGCGCTTGTGCTGCGCTTGGGGATTCCTTCTATGGCGGCGCAGTTTTTTAATATTTTATACAGTATTGTGGATCGTATTTTTGTGGGAAATATCCCCGGAGACGGCAGTCTGGCGCTGGCTGCCGTCGGAATCTGCGCGCCGCTGATTACGGCGGTTACCGCGTTTGCAATGATGGTTGGGATTGGCGGCGCGTCCTGTATGAGCATTTGCATGGGCAGAAAGGATTGGGAAACGGCGCAGAAAACGATCAACAATGCGCTGCTGATGCTGACGGTGATTTCCCTTTGCGTGACGGCGGGAATCCTGGCGCAGAAAAAACCGCTGCTTTATCTGCTTGGATGCAGCGACGCCATGTATCCGTTTGCGGAAAAATATCTGACCATTTATATTACCGGGACGTTTGCGTCTCTGTGCGGGCTTGGCCTGAATCAGTTTATTCTTGCGCAGGGACGGGCAAAAACCGGGATGATTTCCGTGGTGATCGGCGCGCTTTGCAATGTGGCTCTGGATCCGCTGTTTATTTACGGGTTTCACATGGGAATTGCCGGAGCGGCGACGGCAACGGTGGTATCGCAGACGGTGTCTATGCTGTTTGTGATCTGCCATTTGCGGAAAAAAGATATGCCGATCCGGATCCGCTTTGGCGGATACAGCGCCGGAATGGTAAAGGCGATTCTGCGGATTGGGATTATGCCGTTTCTGATCACCGTATTTGACAACATGATCCTGATTCTTTTAAATATGCAGCTTAGGAAATACGGCGGCGCGCAAAACGGGGATACTTATATTGCCTGCGCCGCGGTGGTACAGAGTTTTATGGTGCTTGCCGGCTGTCCGGGACAGGGGATTACAAGCGGATGCGGAACGCTGTTCGGCTATCATTATGGCGCCGGAAATTACCGCAAGGTTATGCAGTGTTATCAGTATGTGTTTTTGCTGTGCCTGTCCTATATGCTGATTCTTCTGGCAGTATCGCAGACGGCCGTACAGCCGTTTGTCCGGCTGTTTTTAAACGATCCGCGCCGGATTGGGCTTGCGTCTGAATTTATCCGGAAATATACGATAGGACTGCCGGGGCTGGCCGTGCAGTTTGCGCTGGTAGACGGCACAACGGCGATGGGAAAGGTGCGTCAGGCGCTGCCGATGTCTATGTTCCGCAAAGGCGTATATATCATCTGCATCTTTATCCTGCCGCTTTTAACTGATTTAAAGAACATTTTTTATGCGGGGACGATTTCTGATCTGGCAGGTTCCGCGTTTACTGTGATTCTGTTTTTCACGGTGATTCAAAAGAACCTGCGCGCGGATGTCAGCGCCGGTCAGATTGCCGGAAGCAAGAGCGGGGGCGTTTAGGACGCGGCCCGCGAGACGGAGGTGCGGTTTGTCAAGCCGGAGCGGGATTGGGAGGATGGGAAAGCGGGATATGAGATAGAATTCTACCAAGGCGGGGGATTATTCCCCCGCCTTCAGATATAAGGCGATTCCGTCCAAAAGACGCGCAAGCCCGTCTTTTAACGTTTCGCGCGGACAGGCAATATTCATGCGCAGAAATTTTTCGCCCGACCCGCCGTATTGCGCGCCGCCAGTTACATAAAGTCCCGTCTTTTGCCGGAGAAAGGCCTGCAGATCGGACGTGTTTTTGCATACGGCGCTGCAATCCAGCCACAGCAGATAGGTGGCGTCGGAAGGAACCGGATAAATCTGCGGCAGCCGTTCTTTCAAAAAAGCGGCGGCCGTCTGTTTATTTTCGTAAATATAGGCCCGCAGTTCATCCAGCCATGCGTCTCCTTTGGTAAAGGCGGCGATCGCGGCGGGGATAGCAAAGACGTTTGGCTCCGCCACGTCGTCCGTGTTTAACGCGCGCTCCATTTTTTGACGCAGCGCGGGATCCGGCACGCAGACTGCGGCGGACTGGATTCCCGCCAGATTAAAGGTTTTGGTAGGCGCGATACAGGTAATGCTGTCTTGCAGGCATTCTGCATTTACGGACGCAAAAGGAGTATATTCCCTGTTGGGATCGGTGAGGTCACAGTGGATCTCATCCGCGATCACCGTCACATGATATTTGGCGGCAAGATGGCCGATACGCGCCAGCGTTTCACGATCCCAGATTTTTCCGATCGGATTGTGCGGATTGCAAAGAATCATCAGCGTGGTTTGCGGATCCGCGAGCTTTTTTTCCAGATCTTCAAAATCTACGGAATAGAGTCCGTCTTTATACAGAAGCGGATTTTCCAGTACCTTTCTGCCGTTGTTTTGGATGGAATGAAAAAAGATATTGTAAACAGGGGTTTGAACCAGCACATATTCTCCCGGCATCGTCAGCCTGCGCACGGCGCTGGACAATGCGGGTACAACGCCGGTACAGAAGATTAGCCAGTCCGGTTCCATACAAAAATGATGCCGTCTTTTCCACCAGTTTACAATCGCCAGATTCCATTCTTTCGGGATGACAGAATAACCGAAAATACCGTGATCCAGTTTCTTTTGCAGCTCGGCGCGGATTTCGGGAGCGGCGGGGAAATCCATATCCGCCACCCACATCGGCAGCTCGTTTTTCGCAACGTCCCATTTCAGCGACGCAGTTCCTCTTCGGTCCGTTATTTTGTCAAACTGGTTTTTCATTCAAAATCCTCCTGATTCTGCGTTTTTTCTCGCCTTATTATAGTATAGATTTTGCTGTATGGCAAATCAAAAGAGCGTTTGCTATTTTCCATGCGGGGGAGTATACTGTAAAAAGCCAAAGGAGGAGTCGTTATGGGAAAAGCAAAAAGCGCCGTCCGTCCGATTACGGAAGGCGTGATCTGGAAACAGCTTCTTGTCTTTTTCTTTCCTATTTTGCTGGGGACATTTTTTCAGCAGCTTTATAATACGGTAGATATGGTCATTGTCGGGCGGTTTGTCGGAAAAGAAGCGCTTGCCAGCGTGGGCGGTTCATCCGGGCAGATCGTCAATCTGGTGGTAGGGTTTTTTACGGGGCTGTCCGCCGGAGCCGGGGTGATCGTATCGCAATTGTACGGGGCGAACGATAAGAAAAATCTGAACGGCGCTTTACATACCGCATACGGTTTTTCGATAGCCGGAGGAATCGCATTTACGGTACTGGGTCTTGCGCTTGCGCCCGCGATGCTGCGGTTTATGAATACGCCTGCGGAACTGATGGCGCCTTCTTCCTTATATCTGCGCCTCTATTTTGCCGGCATATTATTTGTGTTTATCTACAATATCGGCTCCGGTATTTTGCGCGCGCTGGGCGATTCCAAAAGGCCGCTGTATTATCTGATCGTATGCTGTCTGCTGAATATCGTGCTGGATCTGGCGATGGTGGCGGGCCTGCGCATGGGCGTGTGCGGAGCTGCGGTTGCCACGCTGATATCGCAGGCGGTCAGCGCGGTTCTGGTAACCAGGGCGCTGGTTCGCTCCGACGATATTTACAAACTCCGTTTCAGCGAGATTTCCTGTAAGGGCAGGATGCTCAAATCGCAATTGCTGATCGGGCTGCCCGGAGGCGTGCAGTCTGTGATGTACAGCCTGTCCAATATCCTGATTCAGACCGCGATCAACGGATTTGGAACCGATGCCGCGGCCGCGTGGGCGGCGGAAGGGAAACTGGACGCGCTGTTCTGGATGATTAACGGTGCGTTCGGCATTTCCATCACGACATTTGTCGGGCAGAATTACGGCGCGGGACGCTATGACCGTATGAAAAAGGGAACGTGGATCTGCCTTGGGATGCATCAGGCGTTTTCCGTTTTTATCAGTCTGCTGCTGTTCCTGTTTCGCGGCCCGCTGTTCGGCATTTTTACACGGGATGCCGATGTTGTGCGGATCGGCGTCGATATGATGGCGGTAATCGCGCCGTGCTATTTTGTGTTCAGCTTTGTTGAAGTCTTTTCCGGCGCTCTGCGCGCGGTGGGAGACGTTATGATTCCCATGCTGCTGACTATGTTTGGCGTCTGCCTGTTTCGGATTGCCTGGATTTTTGCGGTTGTGCCGCGCTATCCGTCCCTGCGGACCATTGTGCTGAATTATCCGGTTTCGTGGATTTGCACGGCAATCCTGTTTATCTTTTATTATTTGAAGAAGATGAAAACGTACGGCGGACCGTTTGCGGATTTTGCTTCGGGCAGCCGCGCCGGTCTTGGAAAATAACGGGAAATCAGGAAAGCAGCGCTCTTTCCAGCGTCTGCCGCACGGCGTGTACCCCGGCGGTCAGTTCGCCAAAATATGCGCATACCTTTTGCGCCAGTCCGGCCTCGTACAGATCCGCGCCCCAGATGGATTTGTCGCGAAGAAGC
>CANQJX010000043.1 GCA_947624335.1 uncultured Marvinbryantia sp. | reverse complement strand
AGCATGGATCCCGCGGACGACAGCAGCGTGATCGTGTGCAGGCAGCCGGACGGAAGGTATGGCTACTATGATTATGATGAATTTGCCCGCATGTTTACGGACGGCGAGCTGTCTTTTGTCATTCCGGGCGCCTCCGACGAGGATAAAACGTATGCGCAGAGCTATACGATGGAGACGCTCGCCGCTCTGCGCAGCGGCCAGTTTTCCACGGTATATCAGACCATTGTAAATGAAAAAGGAGAAATCCGGTATGCGGATTTTTGGAATTATGGTCCGCTGGGAATACAGGAACGCTATTCTCCGGTTGGCGCGGGCGGCATTCTGGATATTGTAAACAGGAGCGACAGGTGGAACGGGAGATTGCAGGAAGCGGTGAACGCGCTGGAGACGCTGCTTACGCAGACGCAGTATGCGCAGGCCTGCGCGGAGAAGCTGGACGGGATGCGCGCCGGAAATACCAACCTCACCTATCTGGTCGCGGATACGAAGAAATGGAAAATCCATACAAACCGCGCGCAGGCGGTGCGGTATTCGCAGCGGGCCGAAGCGATCCGGCAATTGCAGCAGAAAAACGACGCGTATATCATTATCCGCCCCACGCTGTCGGAATGCGAGACAAATCTGAATACCTATCTGCAGCCGTGGCATCAGATGGTAAAAGAACAATTGGGGGAAGAGGATTATGAGATTGCGCTCTTTGTCGATACCTCCTTCCCGATTGAGGACAGCTATGCCATGAGCGCCAGGGAGTACCGGACATATACGCGCTGGGTGCGCCCGCTGATGGCGGCGGGTATTTCCTGCACGATCCTGTTTATGGTCTGCCTGGTCTGGCTGACGGTGGTTGCGGGAAGGCAACGCGAAATCGAAGAGCTGCACCTGTGCGCGTTTGACAAATGGTTTACGGAACTTTCGGCGCTTCTGGTGGCCGGGGTCTGGATGCTTGTGACAAGCGGCGCATACCGCCTGCTGGAAGAATGGATGTATGCAGGCGCGGCCGAATCGGACGACGGCGTCGCCCTGTTTTGCGCCGCCGGTTTTGCGGCGTTTACGATCGTCCTGTTTTTGATCGGATTTCTGAGCCTTGTGCGCAGGATCAAGGCGAATTCACTTTGGAAGGACAGCCTTTTCAGACGGATTGTGCAGCAGGTGCGCGGGTTCTTTCAACTGTTTGCGGAGCGCACGCCGGGCAAGATAAAAGTAACGGCGGCGGTGTGCGCGTATCTTCTTTTGGCCATTTTCGGCGCCGCCTGCCTGAACGATATCGACGCGTTTCTTCTGCTTGTGCTGGTGATGGCGGTTGTGGTACTGGTTTTTGCCCTGAAAAACGCCAACGCGCAGGCGTCGATCCTAAAAGGGTTAAAGAAGATCACGGGCGGAGATCTGCAATATAAGATCCCGCTGGATCCGCTTAAAGGAGAGCAGAGGATGATGGCGGAGTATATCAACCACATCGGAGACGGACTGGACGCCGCGGTAGAAAACAGCTTAAAAAATGAGCGTATGAAAACGGAACTGATTACAAACGTATCGCATGATATCAAAACCCCCCTGACATCCATTGTGAACTATGTGGATCTTTTAAAACGGGAAAATCTGCAGGATCCGAAGCTGCAGGGCTACATTGAGGTGCTGGAAAAAAAGGCGCAGCGTCTGAAGACGCTTACGGAAGACGTGGTGGAAGCGTCTAAGGCAAGCACCGGCAATATTAATCTGAATATGGCCGATCTGGATTTTTTAGAGATCATCCATCAGGTCTGCGGCGAATTTGACGAGAAATTTAAAGAAAGAAAACTGGAAATCGTAAGCAACCTGCCGCAGACGGCAGTGCTGATTCACGCCGACGGGCAGCAGACATGGCGCGTTCTGGAAAATGTATTTAATAATATTGTCAAGTATGCGATGGAGGGGACGCGCGTCTATATCGACATGGATACCGGGCAGGGAAATGCGGCCTTTTTCATCAAAAATATTTCCGCGCAGCCGCTGAATATTTCCGCAGACGAACTGACAGAACGCTTTATCCGGGGAGACGTGGCGAGAAACACCGAAGGGAGCGGCCTGGGGCTGTCGATTGCCAAAAGTCTTACGGAACTTCAGGACGGAGACTTCCGGGTCTATGTGGACGGCGATTTGTTTAAAGTGATGATCTGTTTTCGGCAGATTGGAAATTCGTAAAAAACGGCGGAAAAACACTTGCTTTTATCGAACGTTTGTTCTATAATAAAAATAGAACAAACGTTCTTTTTGCAAAACAAACGGATGACAGAACGGCCTGGCGGATCTGGCCGCGGCGGGGAAAAGAGGAAACGGGATGAAGATTGCGTCAGAATTGTCTTTGCAGGAAAAACTTCATATTCTGGCGGACGGCGCAAAGTATGACGTGGCGTGTACGTCGAGCGGCGCGGACAGGCGGGGCAGGAAAGGCTGTCTGGGAAACGCGGTCGCGGCGGGCATCTGTCACAGCTTTGCCTCGGACGGGCGGTGCATTTCGCTGCTCAAGATTCTTTTGACCAATCACTGTATATACGACTGCAAATATTGTATCAACCGCTGTACAAACGACATTGCGCGCGCGGCGTTTACCCCGCGGGAGGTCTGCGAACTGACCACGGAGTTTTACCGGCGCAATTATATCGAAGGATTGTTTTTAAGCTCCGGCGTCTGGAACAGCCCGGCCTTTACCATGGAGCGGCTCTGCGAGACGCTCTATCTTCTGCGCAACGTCTATCATTTCAACGGATATATTCATGTAAAGGCGATACCGGGCGCGCCCGACGAACTGCTTGCGGCGGCCGGTTATCTGGCGGACCGCATGAGCATAAATCTGGAGCTTCCCACAGGAGAGAGCATGAAAAAGCTTGCGCCGAATAAAAACCACAACATGATTTTACGTCCGATGCGGATGATGGCGGACACCATCGCGCAGCACCGCCTTGCGGCCGGAAAAAGCGCGCAAATGGAGCGCAGCCGCTCAAACCGTTATCTTACCGGCAGTATTTTCTCCAAAGAGCGGCTGGAGCAGACCGGCCGCGTCGCGGGAAATACACAGCCGGCGAAGACGCAGGGGACAAAGACGTATGCGTTGCAGAAAATGGGAAAGACGGAATGGAAGCAGCCGTTCGTTCCCGCCGGACAGAGTACGCAGATGATTATTGGGGCGACGCCGGAAACAGACTATCATCTGCTCAGAACCACCCAATACCTGTATCAGAACTACGATTTAAAACGCGTGTTTTATTCCGCGTATGTGCCGCTGAATGAGGACGGCGCGCTTCCCGCGCCGGATACGCCGGTGCCGCTTCTCAGGGAACACCGTCTTTATCAGGCGGACTGGCTCCTGCGCTTTTACGGTTTTTCCGCGGACGAGCTTTTAAGCGAACAGCGCCCCAATTTCAATGAGGAACTGGATCCCAAATGCGACTGGGCCTTACGTCATCTGGAACGGTTTCCGGTGGAAGTGAACACGGCGCAATACGAAACGCTTCTGCGCGTGCCCGGCGTGGGACCAAAGTCCGCCCTGCGGATCGTACAATCCCGGCGGTATGGAAAACTGGACTTTGCGCATCTGAAGCGAATGGGCGTGGTGCTGAAAAGGGCGCATTATTTTCTCACATGCGATGGGAAAATGATGTAACATACCACGATTGAGGAAAATTATATTACAAGACAACTGACGGACACAAACCGGAGGGAAAACTGGCAGATTGCGCACCGCGCGGAAGATTCGTACCGCCAGATGTCGCTGTTTGAAGTCCTGGGGCAGAGCGAAAATTCTTTTTGATGATTCCGGGGAGGAAAAAGAAATGACGGTATTTACCTGCAAAGACTCATTTGAAGCGATGATGACCTGTATTTATGCGGCGTGGGCAAGCGGCATCGGGCATGACGATGTCCGCCTGCAGCTGGAACCGGTGTTTCAGCGGGAACTGTTCTGCACTTACGTCCATGTGGAAGCGGATGTACAAAAAACGGAAAAAGTAGTGTCCGCCATTCAAAAAAAGATTTCGTATGAAGCATACCGGCAGGTGTTTCTGGCGTCTGTTTCCTGCGGGGAGGATCGTCTGGACGCGATCTACCGCTTTCTGGTCCTTGGCTTTTCGGTGGGCGCAAAACTTACCGGCATGCTGTTTCGGCCGGAAGTGATGTGGGTGCTTGAACTGAGCCGCAAAGCGGCAAACGAGGCAAATTTTTTCCGCGAGTTCACGCGGTTCGCGCTTGCGGACGGCATTTATGTGGCGCATATCGAACCGAAATGCAACATTGTCGCCGTCACGGCGGAACATTTTGCCGACCGGATGCCGTCCGCGCGCTGGATGATCATAGACGATCAGCGCAGGATCGCGGCGGTTCATCCGGCGGATTGTCCGTTCTATATGACGGAACTGTCCGGGGAGGAACTGCGCAGACTAAAAGAAACCGAGGCGGAAAAGGACGCCTATACCGGTTTATGGATCGAATTTTTTCAGACGACGGGCATAGAAGCGCGAAAAAATCCCGGATGCCAGAGAAATCATATGCCGCTTTGGTATCGCAGGCATATGACGGAATTTTTGGTTTAAAACGCAGAAAACGGGCGGCAGTTTGCTTTTCCCACCGGACGCTTTGGGGAATTCTTTGGTTAAATCGAATAATGCGGGGCAAAAAAATAAGGAAAATGCACAGAAGAACGGCATTTTCGGGCAAAATTATCTACTTGCGCCCGCGGGGGATGTGTGATATATTCCTATAAACAATTTGAGAGAAAGGCGTTTGGGCGCAAAGAGGTGAAGAGGATGATTTTGACAATTGATGTAGGCAATACGCATATCGTGATAGGATGTATCGGGGATGACGGTATCGTCCTGAAAGAAAGAATCTATACGGATGATAAAAAAACGGCGGCAGAATATGCGATCAACATGAAGATTCTGTTCGATCTGTACGGCGTGGATGCCAAAGAGATCCGGGGAGGAATCATTTCTTCCTCCGTCCCGCCGGTTACGGCGGCGGTCCGTCAGGCGGCGGAAAAGCTGATCGGACAGAAGATGCTGGTGGTAGGCCCCGGCATAAAGACCGGGCTGGACATCAAAATTGACGATCCGGGACAACTCGGCCCTGACCTTGTGGTCGGCGCGGTGGCGGGAATCGCCCGGTACGGGGCGCCGCTGATCATGGTTGATATGGGCACGGCAACAACCGTTATGGTAGTAAACGAAAAACGGCAGGTAATCGGCGGCATGATTCTTCCGGGAGTCAGAGTGTCGCTGGAAGGACTGAGCATACATACCTCCCATCTGCCGAAAATCAGTATAGAACCTCCCAAAAAGCTGATCGGCAGCAATACGATCGACTGTATGAAGAGCGGAATCCTTTACGGAAGCGCCGCCTGTATCGACGGCATTGCGGCGCGCGTCCGGGAGGAACTGAAGAATCCGCAGGTGCCGATTGTAGCGACCGGCGGTCTGGCAAAATGTATTATCCCATATTGCAAAGAGCAGATTACGATTGACGACGAGCTTCTGCTGACAGGACTGAAATTGATCTACGACAGAAATCAGCGTTAACGGCACTGCAAAAAGGAGCGAGTATATGGCTGCATCAAAGGAATATGCAAAGGCGTTAAAAGAGGGAAAAAAAGAAGTGGCGCTGCGCACCGGGAAAGGACAGAATCCCTATCTGAAGGTACTGGACGAAATACCGGAAGCGGCCAATTCGATTTTGGAATATCCGCTTGGACTGGTGCAGATCCCGACCGAGCAGATTGTGGGCACGAAAACAGCGGGCAGAAGCAATGCGTTTGCCGCCAATTTTATGCCGATTCTCAGCGAAGAAAGCGAGTTTGCGTTAAAGTGGTCGAAGCTGTGCGAATCACATTTGACGGAAGGAATCCGGGAACCGATCCAGGCATACGAGTATATGAATGAGTTTTATGTGCTGGAGGGAAATAAGCGGGTCAGCGTGCTTAAATTTTTTGACGCGGTTTCCATCCCCGGCGAGGTGATCCGGGTGGTTCCGCCCCGCACGGAGGAAAAGCGGAACAAGATCTATTATGAATTTTTAGATTTTTACGAGCTGTCCGGCGTAAATTATATCTGGTTCTCCGAGGAGGGATGTTTTACAAAGCTGCAGAGGCTGATGGGAAAACGTCCCGACGAAGTGTGGAGCGAGGACGACAAACTGACGTTCAGCTCCCTGTTTTCCAGATTTTATTCCGTATATAAGGCAAAAGGCGGGGAAAAACTGGATATCACGGTGGGCGACGCGTTTCTTCATTTTATAGAGATCCACGGCTACAAAGAACTGGATTCCATGACGTCGGCGGAACTCAAAGAAACAATCGGAAAAAGCTGGAAAGTATTTGACACGCTGGCGGATGAGGACGCGGTAGAGATCCAGATGACGCCGAAAGAGAAGAAGACGCCGCTTTTGCAGCGGCTGGTTCCGATCGCCTCCCCCAAGCTGCTGATTGCTTTTGTGCATGAGAAAGATCCGCAGCTATCGGGCTGGACTTATGCGCACGATCTGGGGCGCATGCATCTGCAGCAGACATTTCCGGATCAGGTGAGCGTATCGGAATATCATCTGGAAACGCAGGATGAGCAGGAAATGGAGTCCGTTTTGAACCGCGCGGTGGAAGACGGAAATGTAATCATTTTCACAACGTCTCCGGTGCTGACAAATGCGAGCGTCAAGGCGGCGATCGCGCATCCGGACGTTAAAATCCTGAACTGCTCGCTGCTTACCGGCCACGGCTACATCCGTACATACAGCGCCCGAATGTACGAGGCAAAGTTCCTGATGGGCGCTATCGCGGGCGCGATGGCGGAAAACGACCGCATCGGCTATATTGCGGATTACCCTATTTACGGTTCGGTCGCGAATGTCAACGCGTTTGCGCTGGGCGCAAAGATGGTGAATCCCAGAGTAAAAGTCTATGTAGAGTGGACCTCGAAGAAAAATGTGGATATTTATGAGGAGTTCGCCGCCCAACAGGTTTCGTATGTATCCGGACGCGATATTATCATTCCGGGAAAGAGCCAGGGATCGCGCCAGTTCGGGCTGTTCCGGCACGACGAGCAGCGGCCGCATAATCTGGCAATGCCGATCTGGCACTGGGGCAAATTTTATGAGAAGATGATCCGCCTTATTTTGAGCGGGACATGGAAAAACGAGGAGAACTCTAAGATCAAGTCTGTCAATTACTGGTGGGGCATGTCTTCGGGCGTGGTGGATGTGATCTGTTCTCAGAATCTGCCGCTTGGCACGGCGCGTCTTGTACAGCTTCTGAAGCACACGATCAGTTCCGGGGAATTTAATCCGTTTGCCGGAGTTCTGTATTCGCAGGAAGGCGTAGTGCAGGAAGAAGGCGAAAACGCGCTGACGGCGGAAAAAATCATTACCATGGATTGGCTGGCGGAGAATGTGGTCGGCAGCATTCCCAAAATGGATGATCTGGAGGAAAAGGCAAAACCTGTTGTACTGCAGCAGGGTGTGGAAAAAACGGAAGAATGAAGATACTTGCGGTAGCGGATGAAGAGTCGAGATATTTATGGGATTTTTATGAGAGAGAAAAACTGGCGGGAGTGGAACTGATCCTTTCCGCGGGAGACCTGAAGGCGGAGTATCTCTCGTTCCTGACGACGATGTATGCGCTGCCGGTTCTTTATGTTCCGGGAAACCATGACGACAAATACAAAAAACAGCCGCCGGAAGGCTGCGTCTGTATTGACGATGATATCTATGTACATGACGGTATCCGCATCCTTGGGCTGGGCGGTTCGATGCGCTACCGGCCGGGCGGGAACCAGTATACGGACGAACAGATGCACCGCCGCGTACAGCGCCTCTGGTGGAAGCTGCATAAGCACCGCGGGTTTGATATTCTTCTTGCGCATGCGCCCGCCTACCAGTTAAACGACGGAAGGGATCTGCCGCATCAGGGATTTCAGGAATTTGTCCGCCTGATGGAAAAATACAGGCCGCGGTTTTTTATCCACGGCCATGTACACATGAATTACGGGCGCCGGCATAAGCGCTATGACAAATATCAGGATACGCATATCGTCAATGCGTACGGACGCTGCATCTTTGATTATGACGACGACAATCTTAAGGATCACCTGCGCTGAACCGGTGCGATTCCCAGCGTCCCGACGCGCCGCAGGGCAGAATCAGCCCGTTTGACGATACGGGAAGTCCGATTTCCCCGGCCGTTATCCGTCCGTCCGGATGCTTTAGCACGGAAGAGAGCATATAAGACAGCACGGAAGGCGCAAGCCCTGTCGTATAGGAATTGATCAGGAAGAACAGCGGATCCGGCGTCAGCAGATCTTTGCACAGGCGGATCAAAGGATAGACCGCGTCTTCAATTTTCCAGACCTCGCCCTTGGGTCCGCGCCCGTAGGAGGGAGGGTCCATAATGATGGCGTCGTAGTGATTGCCGCGGCGAATTTCGCGCTCCGCAAATTTTACGCAGTCGTCTACAATCCAGCGGATGGGAGCGTCGGAAAGTCCCGACGCGCGCGCGTTTTCTTTCGCCCAGGAAACCATGCCCCTGGACGCGTCCACATGCGTGACGCTTGCCCCTGCCGCCGCTGCGGCGAGAGTGGCGCCTCCGGTATAGGCGAATAGATTCAGAACTTTTACGGGCCGGCCGGCACGGCGGATTTTGTCTGAAAACCAATCCCAGTTTGCCGCCTGTTCGGGAAAAAGCCCGGTATGTTTAAAGTGAAACGGCTTCAGGCGGAAGGTGAGGTTCTTATAATGGATCTCCCATTGTTCGGGCAGGTCAAAAAATTCCCATTCGCCGCCGCCTTTGCTGCTGCGGTGATAGTGGGCGTTCGGATGCTTCCAGCCGGGCAGTTTCCTGGGCGTGTCCCAGATTACCTGCGGATCCGGCCGTATCAGAAGATAGGATCCCCAGCGTTCCAGCTTTTCTTTGCAAGAAGTGTCTAAGACTTCATATTCTTTCCAACCGTCTGCAATCCACATTGTGATCCCTCCGCGTTTTTCTTGTCTGCGCTTTATTATATGGTATAATCGGAAATTATTCAAGTACGCCGGACAGCCGAACGGACGGCCGTCCAGTACGCCGAGCCGCCAAACGGACGGCTGCGCCAGCCGATTCGCATGTCCGGCAGATGGTATATGGCGCGAAAAACAGGATTGTACGAAAAAAAATACAAGATTTTAAAAAAAATCCTTGTCACAGGTAATTTTTTCATATATAATGCAAGTGTTGTGACCTTGATAGCGTAGAAGCGTGAGGTTGCTGCGGCCAAACACCGCAGGTTTTTCCGTGGAGCGAATGTCAAGTTTAGAAAACTGGCGACAAGTCACTGTACAAAGAAACTGTCCGGCTAGATCGGAAACAACGTGTGAACAAATATGATACACACGGGAGCGTGTACAGTCACCGCTTGTCGTACTACTCTAAAGGAAGTGCGAAAAGGAGGCGACTTTTTTTATGGCAAGTCAAGTAATGAGAATCACACTGAAAGCGTATGACCATCAGTTGATTGATGCATCTGCGAAAAAAATCATTGAAACGGTAAAAAAGAACGGATCTCAGGTGAGCGGACCGGTACCCCTTCCTACAAAGAAAGAAGTGGTTACGATTCTTCGCGCCGTACACAAGTACAAAGATTCCAGAGAACAGTTCGAGCAGAGAACGCACAAGAGACTGATCGACATTATCACGCCGACGCAGAAAACGGTGGATGCTCTTTCCAGACTGGAAATGCCCGCCGGTGTCTATATCGACATCAAAATGAAAACAAAATAAGTGAATTGCCGGGTTTTCCTGGTATGATCGGGTTATCCCGATCCGCTGTAGAAAAACAGGAGGTATCATTATGAAGAAAGCTATTTTAGCAACAAAAGTCGGAATGACTCAAATCTTCAACGACGACGGAGTGCTTACTCCGGTAACGGTTCTTCAGGCCGGCCCGTGCGTGGTCACGCAGGTAAAAACGGTGGAGAACGACGGTTACAGCGCAGTACAGGTTGGCTTTGCCGACAAGAGAGAAAAACTGGTGAACAAACCGGAAAAAGGACATTTTGACAAAGCGGGGGTTCCCTGCAAGCGGTTTGTCCGGGAGTTTAAGTTTGAAAACGCAGAAGAGTATCAGGTAGCGCAGGAGATCAAAGCGGATATTTTCGCGGCGGGCGACAAGGTGGACGTTACGGCGATTTCCAAAGGAAAAGGATTCCAGGGCGCGATCAAGAGACACGGACAGCACAGAGGCCCGATGGCGCACGGTTCAAAATTCCATCGCCACGCGGGATCAAACGGCGCGGCATCCGATCCGAGTAAAGTGTTCAAGGGCAAGAAGATGCCCGGCCATATGGGACATAAGCGCGTTACCGTTCAGAATCTGGAACTGGTAAGAGTAGATGCGGAAAATAATCTGCTGCTGGTGAAGGGCGCTGTTCCGGGACCGAAGAAATCCTTAGTAACGATCAAGGAAACCGTAAAAAGCGGCAAATAGCTTTTATTAGGAAAGGAGGAACACACAGATGGCAAACGTATCTGTTTACAATATGGAAGGCAAAGAAGTTGGAACGCTTGAGCTGAATGACGCCGTGTTCGGTGTGGAAGTGAACGAACACCTCGTGCATCTGGCTGTGGTTCAGCAGCTTGCGAATAATCGTCAGGGGACGCAGAAGGCAAAGACCCGCTCCGAAGTATCCGGCGGCGGCAGAAAGCCCTGGAGACAGAAAGGCA
>CANQJX010000042.1 GCA_947624335.1 uncultured Marvinbryantia sp. | reverse complement strand
CGACGGGGGACTGCACTTCCCCGGCGTTTGTAAGGCAGGACGAGGCGGGGGCGATCCTTTGTATTCCGACCGCGTTTTGCTCTTATACGGGCGAGGCGCTGGATCAGAAGACGCCGCTTTTGCGCTCTATGGAAGCGATCCAGACACAGACGCTGCGCCTTTTGCGTTTGCTGGGAAATACGACATCCCAGAAAGTAAAGCCGTCGGTGGGCGTGGAACAGGAATACTTTATCGTAGACCGCGAAAAATATTTAAAACGGAAAGATTTGATTTTTACGGGGCGCACCCTGTTTGGGGCGATGCCGCCGAAAGGGCAGGAACTGGACGACCATTATTTCGGCGTAATCCGCCCGCGGATCGCCGCTTTTATGCACGATGTAAACGCGGAACTCTGGAAACTCGGCGTATCGGCAAAAACGCAGCATAACGAGGTTGCCCCGGCGCAGCATGAGCTGGCTCCCATTTATGCGGAGTGCAATGTGGCGGCGGATCACAACCAGATTATTATGGAAACCTTAAAGCGGGTAGCGGAGGAACACGGCCTGCAGTGCCTGCTTCACGAAAAGCCCTTTGCCGGCGTAAACGGTTCCGGCAAGCATAACAATTGGTCGCTGACGACGGACGACGGGATCAATCTTCTCGACCCCGGCAGGACGCCGCACGATAATATTCAGTTTCTGTTGATTTTAACCTGCATTTTACGGGCGGTTGACCGTCATGCGGATCTTCTGCGCGAATCCGCCGCGGATGTGGGAAATGATCACCGTCTGGGCGCAAACGAGGCGCCGCCCGCGATTATTTCCGTATTTTTGGGCGAACAGCTTGAGGACGTGCTGATGCAGTTAATCAGCACGGGCGAAGCGACGCACAGCATCAAGGGCGGAACCTTGCACACGGGCGTAAAAACGCTCCCGGATTTTGCAAAGGACGCCACGGACCGCAACCGCACGTCGCCGTTTGCCTTTACCGGAAATAAATTTGAATTTCGTATGGTAGGATCCCGCGATTCGGTGGCGGAGTGCAACGTTGTGATCAACACGATTGTTGCGGAGGCATTCTCCGACGCCTGCGACGTGCTGGAGGCGGCGCAGGATAAATCGCAGGCGCTGCATGATCTGATTAAACAGTATGCGCAGGATCATCAGCGGATTGTCTTTAACGGAAACGGCTATTCCAAAGAATGGGTGGAAGAAGCAAAACGGCGCGGGCTGCCGAACATCAAGTCTATGGTGGACGCGATTCCGGCGCTGGTAACCCAAAAAGCGATCCGGCTGTTTGGAAAGTTCCATGTATTCAGCGAGGCGGAACTGCGTTCCCGCGCCGAGATCCAGTATGAGAATTATTCCAAGGCGATCAACATTGAAGCAAAGGCAATGATCGACATTGCCAGCAAGCATATTATCCCGGCAGTCCTGCGCTTTAACCGGAATCTGTCAGATACGGTCAATACAATGAAGGCGGCGGAGGTAGAAGTCCATGTGCCGCTGGAGATGCTGCGCCAGTCGAGCAAACTTCTGGCGGCGGCGAAAACTTCTCTGATCAAACTGGAGGAGGTTACGGAACAGGCGGTACATATGCAGCCGGGACGCGAACAGGCAGTATATTATCACGACGTAGTGGCGGCGGCTATGGAGGAACTGCGCGTACCGGTCGACCAGCTTGAAATGATTGTCGATAAAGAGGAATGGCCGATGCCTTCTTATGGGGATCTTCTGTTTGAAGTATAGTATTGTAAAAAATGCTGATTTCATTTTTGAAAATGTTTTTAAAATCATCAATTATGCCAAAATCTAAAAAAATGATAAAAATAGTTTGACAAATCGAAATTTAAGATTATAATGAAAACCGTAAGAACGAAGGCGTTCCTGCTTTGGCAGGGGCGCCTTTCATATTTTTTACAGAATCTATGAGCGGAGATTCTGGCTGCATTATCAAGGGAGATAATTGCTGAAGAGGAGCAGCAATGATCTCCCTTGTATGGTAAAAGAGGAGGAAAAATTATGACAGAAGAAATTTTAAGCGCGGTAAACGGGCAGGTATTCGCGGTCTGGTTTTTAATCGGCGCGGCTCTGGTATTCTGGATGCAGGCGGGGTTCGCCATGGTAGAGGCGGGCTTTACGCGGGCAAAAAACACCGGAAACATTTTGATGAAGAACCTGATGGATTTTTGCATCGGCACGGTGATGTTTATTCTGATCGGGTTCAGTCTCCTTCTGGGAGAAGACCTGGTAGGCTTTATCGGGAAGCCGGGTTTTGACATTTTTACAAGCTATCACGATTTTGACTGGTCAAACTTTGTGTTTAACCTTGTGTTCTGCGCCACCACGGCGACGATTGTTTCCGGCGCGATGGCGGAACGGACAAAGTTTCTTTCTTACTGTATTTATTCCGGCGTGATTTCCGCGCTGATCTATCCGATTGAAGCGCACTGGATCTGGGGCGGCGGCTGGCTGGCGCAGTTGGGCTTCCACGATTTTGCGGGATCCTGCGCGATTCACATGGTGGGCGGCATCAGCGCGCTGATCGGCGCAAAAATGCTTGGACCGCGTATCGGGAAGTTTACAAAGGATAAAAACGGAAAGATTACCAAAGTCAACGCTTTTCCGGGGCACAACCTTCCGCTTGGGTGCCTGGGCGTGTTTATCCTGTGGCTTGGCTGGTACGGCTTTAACGGCGCGGCGGCGACAAGCGTAGAACAACTGGGATCTATCTTCCTGACAACGACGATCGCTCCGTCGGTTGCCACGGTAGTCTGCATGATTTTTACCTGGATCAAATACGGCAAGCCGGATGTTTCCATGTGTCTGAACGCTTCTCTTGCCGGTCTGGTGGCGATTACCGCTCCGTGCGACGTGACCGACTGCACAGGCGCATTGGTAATCGGCGCGGTCGCGGGTCTTCTGGTAGTCTTTGGCGTTTGGTTCTTGGATAACGTGCTTCGCGTGGACGATCCGGTCGGCGCCGTCGCGGTACACTGCCTGAACGGTATCTGGGGCACGATTGCGGTCGGCTTGTTTGCGACGACTTCCGCGCCGGGCAATGACAGCCTGACCGGGCTGTTTTACGGCGGCGGCTTTACGCTTCTTGGCAAGCAGCTTCTTGGTTTTGTCAGCGTCGCCGCATGGACCGCGGTTACGATTACCATTGCCTTTTTGATCATCCGGGCGCTTGTGGGGCTTCGCGTAACGGAGGAAGAAGAAATTGTCGGACTGGATTCCTGCGAGCATGGCCTGCCTTCCGCCTATGCGGGCTTTAGCATTATGGATATCGCCAATACAATGACTATGGAAGTAAATGAAAATACAAATCTTGGCACAGACGATTATGAAGCCGCTTCGCAGGCGCAGAGAAATGCCGCCGTTAAAGTGGTGCAGACAGATAATCTGGCGGCGCATACCGGAATCTATAAGGTATCGATTATTGCCAAGCTTTCCAGATACGAACGGGTAAAGAAAGCGATGAACGATCTGGGCGTGACCGGCATGACCGTTACGCAGGTAATGGGATGCGGCGTTCAAAAGGGCGCGGGCGAGCGTTACCGCGACGTAGAAGTGGACGCGACCCTGCTTCCGAAAGTGAAGGTAGAAGTGGTTGTCAGCGAGATTCCGGTAGAATCGGTGATCGAAGCGGCAAAGAAAGCGCTTTACACGGGACATATCGGAGACGGCAAGATCTTCGTTTACAGTGTGGATAAGGTAGTGAAGATCCGCACGGGCGAGGAAGATTCCGCCGCGCTGCAGGATGTAGAATAAGAAAGCATGTCTTGACGCTTGCCCAAATTGGTCTTATAATGAGGTATCAATAGAAAATCAGGAGGTCAAGATAAGATCATGGCAGACGTCAAAAAAGAAATGTTGATCGGGGAAATTCTCCAGTTAGATCCGAATATGGCGGCAGTCTTAATGGGAAGCGGCATGCACTGCGTGGGATGCCCTTCGTCCCAGATGGAATCCCTTGAGGAAGCTGCAGCGGTCCACGGAATACCGGCGGACCTGTTAGTGGCGAGACTGAACGCTTATCTGGAGAGCGTAGGAAAATAAAGAGTTCAAAATCCGCAAATCTGTTCTATTGATTTGCGGATTTCTTTATTGCAGAGATTGCGCATATCACAGGATACGGCGCAAATTTGCATATCATGCCTTGACAAATGTTTAACAAAAAGATATACTCAAATCAGTTAAAAAATTAACAATATATGCAAGGAGGACTTATTATGGCGAAGGAAAAGCAGATCATTGAAACAACGGAAGATCTGACGGCGGCAATGAAAAAAATCCGCGCGGCACAGACCGTATTTGCCGGCTACACGCAGGAGCAGGTGGATAAGATCTTTAAAGCGGCTGCGGCCGCCGCGGACAAGATGCGTATTCCGCTGGCCAAAATGGCGGTGGAAGAGACCGGCATGGGCGTGGTGGAGGACAAGGTAATCAAAAACCATTATGCGGCGGAATATATTTATAACGCATACAGAAATACAAAAACATGCGGAGTGGTGGAAGAAGACAGCGTATACGGGATCAAAAAGATCGCGGAACCGATCGGGCTGATTACCGCGGTTATCCCCACAACCAATCCCACCTCTACGGCCATTTTTAAGACGCTTCTGGCGTTAAAGACGAGAAACGCCATCATCATCAGCCCGCATCCGCGCGCAAAGAAAAGCACGATTGCCGCGGCAAAGGTGGTGCTGGACGCGGCGGTAAAGGCAGGCGCGCCGGAAGGGATCATCGGATGGATCGACGTGCCGAGCCTGGAGCTGACCAATCTGGCAATGCGCGAGGCGGACATCATTCTTGCGACGGGCGGTCCGGGCATGGTGCAGGCGGCATACTCTTCCGGAAAACCGGCGCTTGGCGTGGGCGCGGGAAATACGCCGGCGATTATCGACGAGACGGCGGATATACGCATGGCAGTCTCCTCGATCATCCATTCCAAGACATTCGATAACGGTATGATCTGCGCGTCCGAGCAGTCGGTAACCGTTTTGGACAGCATTTATGACGCGGTGAAAAAGGAGTTCCAGTACCGGGGATGCTATTTCCTGAAGAAGAACGAGATTGAAAAAGTCAGAAAAACGATGATCATTAACGGCGCGTTAAACGCGAAGATTGTGGGACAGAAAGCGACGGATATTGCGGCGATGGCCGGCGTTAAGGTGCCGGAACATACCAAAATCCTCATCGGCGAAGTAGAGTCTGTGGACATCAGCGAAGAATTTGCACACGAAAAGCTTTCCCCGGTACTCGCCATGTACCGCGCAAAGACGTTTGACGAGGCGCTGGAAAAAGCGGAGCATCTGGTTGCGGACGGCGGTTACGGCCATACCTCTTCTTTGTATATTAATACGGCGGAACAGGAAAAGATGGCGAAGCACGCCGCGGCGATGAAGACCTGCCGTATTCTGATCAATACCCCGTCTTCCCATGGCGGAATCGGCGATCTGTACAACTTTAAACTGGCGCCGTCGCTTACGCTGGGATGCGGCTCCTGGGGCGGCAACTCGGTATCGGAAAACGTAGGCGTCAAACATCTGCTGAATATTAAAACGGTGGCGGAAAGGAGAGAGAATATGCTCTGGATGAGGACTCCGGAAAAGATTTATTTCAAAAAAGGCTGCACGCCGGTCGCCCTGGACGAACTTGGCACGGTGATGGGGAAAAAGCGCTGCTTTATCGTTACAGACTCTTTCCTTTACAAAAACGGATATACGAAGAAAATAGAGGAAAAATTAGATCAGATGGGCATTGTGCACACCTGCTTCTCAGACGTGGAGCCCGATCCGTCTTTGGCTTCCGCCAAGGCAGGAGCGGCGCAGATGAGCGCGTTTGAGCCGGACTGCATTGTTGCGCTGGGCGGCGGTTCCGCCATGGACGCGGCCAAGATCATGTGGGTGCTTTATGAGAATCCGGAAGTAGATTTTGCGGATATGTCCATGGACTTTATGGATATCCGCAAGAGAATCTACACATTTCCGAAGATGGGAAAGAAAGCATATTTCGTAGCGATTCCGACCTCTTCCGGAACCGGTTCGGAGGTGACGCCGTTTGCGATTATCACGGACCGCGAGACGGGCATCAAGTGGCCGCTTGCCGATTATGAGCTGATGCCGAACATGGCGATTGTAGATACAGACAATATGATGAGCGCGCCGAAGAGCCTTACCTGCGCGTCGGGGATCGATGTTATGACGCATGCGATCGAGGCGTATGTTTCGGTAATGGCGTCCGATTTTACGGACAGCCTTGCGTTAAGGGCGATCAAGCTGGTGTTTGACTATCTGCCGCGCGCTTATCAGGACGGCAAAGACGTGGAAGCGAGAGACCATATGGCAAACGCGTCCTGCATGGCCGGCATGGCCTTTGCCAATGCGTTCCTTGGCGTAAACCATTCTCTGGCGCATAAACTTGGCGCGTTCCACCATCTGCCGCACGGGATTGCAAATGCTTTGGTGCTGCTCGATGTAATGCGCTATAACAGCGCGGAAGTGCCGACGAAAATGGGTACTTTCCCGCAGTACCAGTATCCGCATACGCTGGAGCGCTACGCGCAGATCGGGCGCTATGTGGGGCTGACCGGAAAGGACGACAGCGAAGTATTTGAAAAACTGCTTGTAAAATTGGACGAACTGATGAGAACCATCGAGATTAAGCCGACCATTAAAGACTACGGCGTAGACGAGAAATACTTCCTGGAGACCCTGGACGAGATGACCGAGCAGGCGTTTAACGACCAGTGCACCGGAGCGAATCCGCGCTACCCGCTGATGTCTGAACTGAAGGAAATCTATTTGAAAGCATATTACGGAAAAGAACAGAAATAGCAGATGGGAGGGATACTGCATGAGTAAGAAAGAACTGATCTTAACGCGCCCGTACAAAAAAGTGTACCGCGAGGGCGACCGCATTGTCAAAGTGTTTACCAAAGAGCACGGAAAAGCAAATGTCTTTAACGAGGCGCTTTGCCAGGCGCGCGTGGAAGAGAGCGGTTTTGCAATTCCCAGGGTGCTGGAGGTTACGCCGATTGGAGAAGAATGGGCGATTGCGATTGAGTTTGTGGAAGGCAAAACCATGGAACAGATTATGAAAGAAGACGCCGCAAACTTAAAGAAGCATATGGAAGCGTTTGTGGATCTGCAGCTTTCCATGCACAGCAAGACGGCTCCGCGGCTGACGCTGCAGAAGGACAAATTCTCCCGCAAGATCAACAGCCTCAAAGACGTGCTGGACGCGACCGTGCGTTACGAGCTGTGCACGCGCCTCGATACGATGCCCAACCACACGAAGCTGTGCCACGGCGATTACAATCCCAGCAACGTGCTGGTCTCCCCGGACGGGACGATGCACGTGGTGGACTGGGCGCACGCCACGCAGGGCAACGCCAGCGGCGACGCCGCGATCACCTATCTGCAGTTTGCGTTAAAGAATCAGGAAACGGCGGATCTGTATCTGGATCTGTTCTGCAAAAAGAGCGATACGGCGAAACAATATGTGCAAAAATGGATGCCGATTGCCGCGGCGGCGCAGCTCACCAAGGGCGTGCCGGAGGAGCGGGAGTTCCTGCTGCGCTGGGCGGACATTATTGATTTTCAGTAGAAGCCCGAAGCGAAAGGAGGAAAACGATGCTGGAATTTCGGTATGACACACAACTGCTGATTGAAGGAGAAAATTTGGACGAGGACGCGATCGGGGAATATTTTACCGAGAACCTAAAAGGCGATTGCCTTTTGGCGGTGGGAGACGAAGAATTAATCAAAATTCATTTTCATACCAACGAACCGTGGAAGGTATTGGAATATTGTTCTTCCCTAGGTGAAATCTACGATATCGTTGTGGAGGATATGGACCGGCAGTCGCGCGGGCTGAAGGGCTGAGCGGAAACGAAGAAAACTCTTCGCGCCGGTGCGTAAGAGAGCGATGCGGAGGATAACATGGAAAGCATGGATTTTAGAGCGCCGGATGCTAAAGCGGCAAACGGGCCGCTGCATAAGATTGGCGTGATATCGGATACGCACGGGACGATCCGGCCGGAGGTGATAAAACGTCTTGCGCCCGTCGAACTGATTTTGCACGGCGGCGATATTGCCGGCCAAAAGGCGTTGGATCAATTAAAGCAAATTGCGAACGTCGTTGCAGTCAGAGGGAACTGCGACAAAGAGTGGGCGTCTGACATTCCGCAGGAAGTATCGCTTGAACTGTACGGAAAACGCATCTATATGATCCACAACAAAAAACAGATCTCTAAGAAGGCGAATGACGCGGATATTATTATTTACGGGCATTCCCATAAATACGAGGAGAAAAAGGCAGACGGAAAATTTTATTTAAATCCCGGAAGCTGCGGGCCGCGGCGCTTCGGCGCGCCGCTAACGATGGCGATTCTGGAATTTGACAGCGAAAGAGGCGTCTTTCGGGCGGAAAAAATAGAACTTGCGGCGGATCCGGCAGGCAGACCGCGGCCGGATTTTAGCGCGCGGGATCCGCACCGGACGGCGGAGACGGTAATCCGGGACCTGAAACGGGGCAGAACCGTTGACCAGATTGTAAAGGCGCATGGGTTTGATTACGCGCTGACAGAACAGATCTGCCAGATTTACTATACCCATCCCGGAATCGATGTGCAGGGCGTACTCAACCGTATGGAAATTGCGGGCCTGTAACGCAGCGAAAGCAAAGAAGAGCAGTAGATCACGGCTGATTTACTGCTTTTCTTTTTGCGCGGCCGCCAAGAAAATAGTTTGCAAAATCCATAAAATAGGCTATACTGACTATGGGTATACTACTTACAAAAAGATATGGGAGAAAACGAATATGGACTTTGTTACAGTAAGAGAGATATATCGGGAAAGAGAGCAGTATCTGGAGAAAGAAATCACGGTGGGCGGATGGGTACGCAGCGTGCGCGATTCCAAAACCTTTGGCTTTCTGGTGCTGCATGACGGCACATTCTTTGAGACTTTGCAGATCGTATTCCACGACCGGATGGATAATTTTTCAGAAATCTGCCGGCTGAATGTCGGCGCGGCGGTGATCGTAACCGGGACTTTAGTCGCAACGCCGCAGGCAAAACAGCCTTTTGAGATTCAGGCGGAACGCATAACGGTGGAAGGGGCTTCCGCTCCGGATTATCCTTTGCAGAAAAAGCGCCACAGCGTGGAATTTCTGCGCACCATCTCCCATTTGCGCGCGCGCACCAATATTTTTCAGGCGACGTTCCGCGTGCGTTCCTTAACGGCGTACGCGATTCATAAATTTTTTCAGGAACGGGACTTTGTTTATGTGCATACCCCGCTGATTACGGGCAGCGACTGCGAGGGCGCGGGCGAAATGTTCCAGGTGACGACGCTGGATCTGGGGAATCCCCCGCTGACAGAGGACGGGGCGGTCGATTACACAAAAGACTTTTTCGGCAAACAAACCAATCTGACGGTGAGCGGACAGTTAAACGCAGAGATGTACGCGCAGGCATTCCGCAATGTGTACACGTTCGGCCCGACGTTTCGCGCCGAAAATTCCAATACGACGCGCCACGCGGCGGAATTTTGGATGATCGAGCCGGAGATTGCCTTTGCGGATCTGAACGATAACATGATTCTGGCGGAAGATATGCTAAAATATGTCATCCGCTATGTAATGGAACATGCGCCCGAGGAGATGGAATTTTTCAACTCGTTTGTGGACCGTGGGCTGATTGAACGGTTAAACGGCGTGGTAAACGCGCAGTTCGCGCGGGTTACCTACACGGATGCGGTGGAGCTTTTAGAGAAAAACAACGATCGCTTTGAATATAAGGTAAGCTGGGGCTGCGACCTGCAGACGGAGCATGAGCGTTATCTGACCGAGCAGATATTTAAGCGCCCGGTCTTTGTCACCGACTATCCCAAAGAGATCAAAGCGTTTTATATGAAGCAGAACGACGACGGCAGGACGGTGGCGGCGATGGATTGCCTGGTGCCGGGAATCGGGGAAATCATCGGCGGCAGCCAGAGGGAAGACAGCTACGAAAAGCTTCTGCGGCGCATGAACGAACTCGGACTGAAGGAGGAAGACTACCGCAGCTATCTGGATCTGCGCAAGTACGGGTCTACGCGCCATGCCGGCTTCGGGCTTGGCTTTGAGCGCTGCGTGATGTATTTAACCGGCGTCGGCAATATCCGCGACGTTATTCCGTTCCCGCGCACTGTGGGGAACTGCGAGGGATAAAGCGGCGTTCGCGCTGCGCGCCATACAAGGAGGAGAAAAAACGTGCCCGATAAAATACTGATCGTAGACGATGAACGCGAGATTGCGGATGTAATCGGACTCTATCTGAAAAATGAAAATTTTGAGGTGATCAAGCGCTATAACGGCAAAGAAGCGCTGCAGGCGGTGCGGGAAGAAAAGCCGTCTTTGGCGATTCTGGATGTGATGCTGCCGGATATCGACGGATTTACGATCCTGCAGAAAATCCGGGACACTTATACCTTTCCCGTGATCATGCTGACGGCAAAGACAGAATATATGGATAAGATCAACGGGCTGACGCTGGGCGCGGATGATTATATCGAAAAACCGTTTAATCCGCTTGAACTGGTGGCGCGCGTAAAAGCGCAGCTGCGCCGCTCTACTAAATATAATGACGGCGGCAAGCCGCAGGAGGACGTCATCGACTTTGGCGGACTTTTGATGAACCGCAGTACGCACGAATGTATCTTTAACGAGCGCGCGCTTACCCTGACGCCGATTGAGTTTGATATTTTGTGGATCCTCTGCGAAAACCGCGGGCAGGTTATCAGTTCCGAACAGCTTTTTGAGGCGGTGTGGCATGAAAAATATTATAAACAGAGCAACAATACGGTGATGGTGCATATCCGTCATCTCAGAGAGAAG
>CANQJX010000041.1 GCA_947624335.1 uncultured Marvinbryantia sp. | reverse complement strand
CCGTCGCCGTGCAGTCTGGCTACCGTGACGGTCGAGCCCACACTTGCGTCTTTTAACGTTTTCATAAAGCTCCTCCTCTTTTCTTTTATATCATGCGCAGGCGCATGTACCCTGTATCAGTGCGCGGCTGCCGCCTGAAATCCGGCGGACTCCCTGCGCGGATTTGGCTGCACCAGAATACGGCTTGCCATCGTTTTGTCCAAAGCGACTCTGGCGTCCTTCACCTGTAAGATCAGGCTGCCGCCGATTTGGTTTACCACCGTAACGGAACTGTCCGCTACAAATCCAAGCTCCGAAAGATGCTGACGCACGGAATCTTTCCCGCTGATCCGTCCGATTGTCACCGTTTCTCCCGCGTTTGCCATCGTCAGAGGCATCATGGTTATCCCTCCCGTTCCTTCTTGCTTTTGTTAGTCTCTGCTAACCATATATAGGTTAGCACCGTCTAACTGCTTTGTCAAGAACGACTTTGCAAATTTTTTCTTTTCTTTTTGGAAAAGGTAGGCTATACTGAAAATGAAGTTACTTTTTGTTTTATTTTTTTAGGAACACGGAAAAATGATGAAGATTTTAGAATCTGCGGAAAATTATCTGGAAACCATTTTGGTTCTGAATAACCGTATCGGAAATGTCCGCTCGATTGATATTGTGACAGAACTGGGCTTTTCCAAGCCAAGCGTCAGCGTCGCCATGAAAAATCTGCGCCAGAACGGCTATATTCAGGTAGATGAAAACGGCTTTATTTCCCTTCTGCCCTCCGGGCGCGAAATCGCCGAAAAAATCTACGAGCGCCATACGCTGCTTACCGAATGGCTGACCTCTTTGGGCGTCTCGCCCGATACCGCGGCGGAGGACGCCTGCCGGATCGAGCATGTGATCAGCAGCGAGAGCTTCCGGGCGCTTAAGGATCATCTGAGGAAAGGAGAGGCATAATGCGTAGAAAAAACAGGGTTCGGTTTCATCTTCTGACGCTCTTTTTGTTTACCGCGTTCTTGCTGGCTTGTCCGGCGCAGGCTTCGGCCGCGCCGAAAAATAAGCTGGTCACAAACAGCGAGGGCTCTTTCTATTATAATAAGAAGGGGAAAATCGTTAAAAACCGGCTGGTTACGGTTGGGAAGAAAACCTATTACTTTGGCGCGGACGGCCTCATGGTAAAAAGAACGCTTTTTAAGTACAAAGGCAAAACTTATTTTGCCTCCGCAAGCGGCGCGATAGTAAAAAACCGCCTGATCACCTATCGGGGCAAAAAATATTACTTTGATCAGAACGGGCGCCGCAAAACGGGCCTGGTCTCCGATAAAAAGCACAGCTATTACGTCACCAAAGCCGGCGAACTGATCCGGCGGCAGTGGAAAAAGGTTGGGAAATATTATTATCATTTTAACGCCAAAGGCTATCTGGATAAAAATAAGTGGATCGATTCTTATTACGCGGACGCCAACGGACGGCGTTTGTCCGTACAGATGCCCAAACCGAAGAAGCAGAAAACCTACCGGAAAATCCGCATGACGAATATCCGGCAAGATCCGGAGCTTCCCACGGGGTGCGAATCGGTGGCGCTGACGATGGTGTTAAAATTCTACAAGTTTAAGATCGGCAAAACGACGATCGCGTCCCAGTATCTGCCAACCAACGGCGGCGGAAATTTTGTCACTTCGTTTGCCGGCAGCCCGTTTTCCTATTCCGGCGCGGGTATCTACGCGCCCGGTTTGAAAGATACGGCGAATAAATTTTTAAAAGCAAAGAAGTCTTCCCTGCGCGCCTATGATATTTCGGGAATATCCCTGAAAAATCTGTACCGTTTTCTCGACAACGGGACGCCCGTAATTGTCTGGAACTCCATGTATATGCGCGATCCGGTGGCCGTCAGCTCTTACCGGACGCTTGGGAAAACCTGGAATTTTTACCGCTACGAGCATTGCGTGGTGCTGTGCGGTTATAATACAAAGACGAAAAAGGTATTAATCAACGATTCCTTAAGCGGTCTTGTATGGCGGAACGCAAAATCCTTTGAAAGAATTTATAACAAACTTGGTAAAATGGCGGTAGTGATTCAATAGCTGCCGCCGTTTTACGCTCCGATCCGCACATTCCGAAACCCTTCTCCGTGTACTTCGCTGGACTCCATAATAATCACAAACGCGCCGGGATCCGCTTCTTTTACCTGTTTGCAGACGAGATACATTTCTTTGCTGCTGCACGCGCATAATACAATCTGCCTGCGTTCTCCCCGGTATCCTCCGTTCCCTTCCCATATTGTTGTGCCCCGGCCGCAGGCGCGGTCGATCACTTTTGCCAGTTCGTTGGCGCGGTCTGTAATAATCAGCGCCATCTTTCCCGCATTTGCGCCGTACATCATCTTATCAACCACAACGGACAGGATAAAGGATATCATCAGCCCGTAGATAATGCCGTCCATATCGTTCAGCAAAATTCCTCCGGCGGCAATCACGCCCATGTCCGCCAAAAAGATGATTCTGCCGACGGGCAGGTGCTGTTTCTTCTTTTTAATCGCCATTACGATAAAATCCATGCCCCCGGTGGAAGAACCCTGCATATAAATGAGCGCGTACCCGATTCCCATAAAAACGCCGGCGCATAAGGCGGCCAGAAGCCTGCTGCCCGAATAGACCGGAAACCGGGGCGCCGCCGCGTCAATCAGAAACGAAGAAATCGCCATACAGCGGATAGAGCTGATAAAAAAACTCCGGCCTAACAAGCGGTAGCACGCGACGCCTACCGGTATATTCAATACGACGGTACACAGGCCGATGGGGAACCCGAACAGGCGGTACAAAAGAATAGAAATACCGGAAAACCCGCTCATGGGAAACTGCGCTTGCACGGCAAAATTGTAAAGCCCCGCCGCAATGCAGGCGCTGCCCGCCGTCTCGCAGATCACCCGACGCATCCATGTGTTGTATTGCAAAAGCCTTTTCACTGTTTTTCCTCCGTTATGATTCCTATTGATAAAATTTGATATTTGTAAAATTTTTATACGGATTTCGGGACAGAAAACTCCCATTTTTTCTGATTCCCGGCACGGATTGCAATTGACAAATATACCTACTTTTTTTATAATAAAATGAGCAATCGAAAGATTGAATTTTAGCAAAGTAAAGGAGAGGAAATCATGGCAAAATTTGTATGTAATGTATGCGGTTATGTGCATGAAGGGGACTCTGCTCCGGCGCAGTGCCCGGTATGCAAAGCTCCGGCGGAGAAATTTACCGAACAGAAGGGAGAAATGACCTGGGCGGCAGAGCATGTGGTAGGCGTTGCGCAGGGCGTATCGGAAGACATTCTTGCGGATTTGAGAGCAAACTTCGCGGGCGAATGCTCGGAGGTAGGCATGTATCTGGCTATGGCAAGAGTTGCGCACAGAGAAGGCTATCCGGAAATCGGCCTGTATTGGGAAAAAGCTGCTTATGAAGAAGCGGAGCATGCCGCAAAATTTGCAGAACTGCTCGGCGAAGTGGTAACGGACAGCACAAAGAAAAATCTGGAAATGAGAGTTGAAGCGGAAAACGGCGCTACCGCAGGAAAGTTTGATCTTGCAAAGCGCGCGAAAGCGGCTAATCTGGACGCAATCCATGACACCGTCCATGAAATGGCTCGCGACGAGGCCCGTCACGGCAAAGCGTTCGCCGGTCTTTTAAAGAGATATTTCGGTTAATCGGCTTCACAGTCAAAAGCACATCTGCGAAACAATGCGCAGATGTGCTTTTTCTTTTTTATTCGGAATCCTGCTCCGTCTTTTTGTAGGGATTGACATGTACCATGCAGTGCTTCACCAGCGGGTACTCCCGCTCGATCATGTCGTGTACCTGTTCCGCCGTCTGATGCGTTTCGTATAACGTCCTGCTGCCGTCGGCGGCAATCTCGATGTCCACATACATCTTCGCCCCAAACAGGCGCGTCTGCAGGCGGTCTACTCCCAGTACGCCTTCCAGGCGCAAAATTTTTTCTTCCATCTCCCGCTCCGTCTGCGCGTCGCAGGATTTGTCCACCAGTTTATCGACGGCGTCCCTGAAAATATCATAAGCCGCTTTGGCGATAAAAAGGCAGATCACCACGCTCGCCGCGGGATCAAGGACCGGATAGCCCATGCGCGCGCCCAAAATGCCGATAAACGCGCCGACAGAAGAAAGCGCGTCCGAGCGGTGGTGCCACGCGTCCGCCATCAGAGCGCCGGAATGAATGCTGCGCGCCGTCCTTCTGGTATAGCGGAACATCCATTCTTTTACCACCACGGAAACCGCGGCGGCGGCGAGCGCCAAAGTTCCGGGAACCGCAAGGCTGCCGTAGTTCCCGCCGGTAATTTTTTCCACGCCGCCCATGCCGATTTTCAAGCCGGTCAGCAGCAAAAGAACGGCCAGAATGATCGACGCGATACATTCCAGCCGCTCGTGGCCGTACTGATGGTCCGCATCTGATTTTTTGCCGGAGATTTTCACTCCGATCATTACAATAAACGTGCTGAATACATCTGACGCGGAATGAACCGCGTCAGATATCATCGCCCCGGAAGACGCCGCGACGCCCGCGATCAGCTTCATCAGGGACAATACTACGTTTACGGCAATCGTAACCGTCGCTACCTGATAAGCCGCCGTTTCCTCCGGCGTGCGCGTTCCGGCGTTTTCTTTATATGGCCATTTCATTTACGATTTGCGAATTTCAAGCAGCTTCTGCTTTAATTCTCCCTCCATTTTTACCATTTCCGCTTCCGCCGCAAGACGTTTCTGGCGGCCGTCCGCCTGAATCTGCAGCACTTCGTCCAGCGTCTGCACCAGTTGTGCGTTCGTCTGCTGCAGCGTCTCTATATCTACGATGCCGCGCTCGGACTCTTTCGCCGTCGCCACGGTCGCCGTGTGAAGCGCGTCCGCATTCTTTTTAAGCAGTTCGTTTGTCATCTCGGACACCGCGTTCTGCGCTTTCGCCGCCTCGGACGCATGTTCCAGTCCAAGCGCAATCACCATCTGATTCTTCCACAGCGGAATCGTGTTGACCAGCGTGGACTGAATCTTTTCGACCATCATGGTGTTGTTGTTCTGAATCAGGCGAAGCTGCGGCGCCGTCTGCAGAGATATCATGCGGCTTAATTCCAGATCGTGCAGTTTTTTCTCAAAACGGTCGCAGAAAGAGTTCAAATCCTTCGCCGCCTGCGCGTCCTCCGGCAAATTGCTCTCCTGCGCCTTTTTCGTCAGTTCCGCAAGATCGGTGCCGCGCACCTTTTCCAGTTTCTTTTTGCCCGCGAGAATATACATGGAAAGTTCTTTGAAATAGGTTCTGTTCAGCTCGTACATCTGATCGAGGGTAGCGGTATCTTTTAAGAGGCGTACCTGATGTTCTTCCAGAGCGTTGCAGATTTTATCTACGTTTGCTTCCGTCTTGTCGTATTTCGCCTTTAAAGCCTCCAGCTTGTTTCCGCCCTTTTTAAAGAAGCCCAAAATGCCCTTCTTCTCATCGTCCGCGTGAAAGTCTTTTAATTCCGCCACCACGCCGGAAAGCATATCGCCCACCTTGCCGAGATCCTGCGTCTGTACGTTCTCCAGCGCTTTCTCGGAAAAGTCCGCCAGCTTCTGCTGCGCGGCCACGCCGTACTGCAGAATCATATTGCTGTCCTGTACGTTAATCTGCTCGGAGAAATCCGCGATCTGCTTTTTTTCTTCCTCCGTAAAGTTGCTCTCGTCGATCACTTCGCTCGCCTCCGGAGCCGGGAGGTCGTTTTGGGCCGCGTCTTTTTTCGCGTCCTCTGTCTGCGCCGGGAATGCCGGAGCCTCCGGCATCTGCAGAATGGGGGACTGCTGCGCCTCCTCAGCCGGGTTCAGCGTCAGCGTGGGAACTACTGTTTTGGTCGTTTCGTCGCTCATTGTTCTTTCCTCCTGTTATGTTGGCTTTTATCACATTAATACCTGCTTCGTGGGCGTCTGTTTCTGCTCTTTTATATCTTTGCCGGTCAGCCCCTCCTGTGCAAGCAATGTATTCAGTACCGAAATATCGGATGTAATATCCATGGAAGTATCCTGATAAAGATTATCAAACAGTTTCGCAAACGCCTGATTTAACGTATCGAGCGTATCTTCGATTTCTTTTTGGGATTTCGTGATGTTTGCGCCCTGCACCGGATGATCGCTCAGATTCTGGTACGATTCCAGCAGCCGGATCGTGGTCGGAAGATAGTATTTCATCAGTTTCTTCGTATCCGCCGCGCTTTCCGGGTTCTGCTCCACATACTGGAAAATTTTGGCCGTCACCGTTTCCAGGCCGTCCAGTTTTTGCGATATCGTCTCGTCTTTGATCGCCTCGTTCGCCATATGGATTTTATCTATATAGCCTCTGCCTTCCGCAATCAGGTTTTTTACCTCGTCCGAAAGCCTGTCGTTGTTCTTGTACGCCGTTTCTTCCTTTTCCCTGGCAAGCTTCGCCGCCTTTTCCTCCTGCATGCGCTGCTGATCTCCAAGATATGCTTCGTAACCCTGATTTGTTACAAACAAATTTTTCCCGTTGATGTCCAGATGTCCCTGCCGGAACATCCCGCGGTTTAACATGCGGCGGATATCTTTGAGCGCCGCGCCCTCGCTCTTTCCGACGCTGGCGGCAAGTTCCGCAACGCTGATACATTTGCGGGTGCCCAAAGCGCGCACATAGTTCTTAAACCGCCGGATCCTGCCGAGCATAGATACGCCTTTGTAAAGGAAAAATATGCTGGCCGCTAAAAACAGAAGCATCACGAGCATGAGAAGTCTCTCTTTCATGATTACAGCGGTAAAGAATCCCACGGCAAGCAACAATGTCATCCATCCGCCTATGACGATCAGAACATAGCCGCCTACCCGCGTGGCGCCGCCTGTTGTATAGAGTTCGTTGTCGGGAATATCTTTCGCCGTCATATAACGGACGGTTTTTTTCTCAAACTGCCCGTTCCCTTTCCACGGATTCTGCGCCTCGCTTACTGCGGCCTGCCGCCTGCGCACGGAGTCCGCGGCGCGGGTAAGGGATTCGCCGGCGGTGCTTACCGCCGTGCTCACAATATTTTGTATCGACTGACTCAGCTTGCTGAAGTCTTCGGTGTCAATCGCATCCTGCACCGCATCGCTGATGCTGTTTCCAATATCCGACCAGCTCTGTTTTGCCATTTTATCTTCTCCTTCTTTTTCGGTATGTATCTTTCTTTTCATCATACCGCAAAATCAGAAAATTGTATAGAAAAATCTTGTTTTATTTTCTATTGCATTTTTCTTTTCTATGTGCTAGTATATATAAAACTTGATACATAGTTTTCAAAACTACGTCATACAATATTTATATAGATTGTTCAGGAGGTGTGAAGATGAAAAAGTATGTCCTTCATATGAAAGATCCGGGAAGCGCGATCACTCATTTTATCGGAATGATGATGGCGATATTTGCCGCCCTGCCGCTGATGATCCGCGCGTGCAGCCACCGCGAGCCCGTGTACGTTATTTCCATGGCGGTGTTTATAACCAGCATGATTTTATTATACGGCGCAAGCGCCACTTATCATACGCTGGATATTTCCGGCCGCGTAAACCGTATTCTGCGCAAGATCGACCACATGATGATTTTTGTGCTGATCGCCGGAAGCTATACGCCGGTCTGCCTGCTTGTATTAAAAGGAAAAACCGGGGCGGCGCTGTGCGCTCTGGTATGGGGAATCGCCATTGCCGGCATTGCCATAAAAGCGTTTTGGATCACCTGTCCAAAGTGGTTTTCTTCGCTTTTGTATATCGGGATGGGCTGGACTTGTGTGCTTACGTTTACGCAGCTGATCAACTCGCTCTCGCCCGCGGCATTTGGCTGGCTGCTTGCCGGCGGTATTATTTATACCATCGGCGGCGTGATCTATGCCCTGAAGCTGCCGCTGTTTAACGCGCGGCATCAGGCGTTCGGTTCGCACGAAATTTTCCATTTGTTTGTGATGGGCGGAAGTTTCTGCCATTTTATTGTCATGTATTTTCTGGCGGCGCCTGTCCCGGCGCTGTAAGCGAATACCGCACCAAATAAAGAAGCCGACGTATACTAAAACTATGAGTACAGCCGTTTTTTTACATTCTTCATCCGGGAGCAATCCCCCTGTTAATATACTTCTTCGCGGCTGTTTCCCATAGATGGGCACTGTATCGCATCCTGGAAACTGACTTGTCTATTTTACAGATGCCCGTTACATACGTCGGTTTTCTTATATCCAAACACATCTCCGCGCGCCGTCACAATCCGGTATCCCGCTGCCGCGGCCTTTTTTTTCAGCCGTTCCAACCCCTGCGCCGATTCTTCCCCCGTATAAATTTTGTTGTTGTACAGTTCGTATTTTCCGCGCACATTTGCGGGCGAAAGATTAGGCATAACTACATTTGCCCCCGCCTGCAGCCCAAGTTCGCGCCCGCGCGGGTGTATCGTGCCCAGGGCGGTTGTCGCCGGGATCAGCGCGTAGGGAAACATCAGGCGCAAAATCGCCACCATGCGCAGCGTCTGTTTTAAGGAGCCGCCCGCAAAATCCGCAAACGGCGTATCTTTATGCGGGATGAACGGGCCAATCCCGATCATCGCCGGTTTTAACTCCTGCAAAAAGCGAAGGTCTTCTATCAGGTTTTCCGTTGTCTGGAAGGGAGAGCCGACCATAAAGCCCGCTCCCACCTGGTAGCCGATTTCTTTTAAATCCCACAGGCATTGTTTCCGGCGGCCCGCCGAAAGCTCCGCCGGATGCAGGCGGCGGTAGTGTGCTTCGTTTGCCGTTTCGTGGCGCAGCAGATAGCGGTCGGCGCCCGCTTCAAACAGCCGCCGGTAGCTCTCGTAAGAGCGCTCGCCCAGAGAAAGGGTAATCGCGCAGTCGGGAAACGTTTCCCGTATCGCACGGACGATCCCGCACATGCGGTCGTCGGTATCGCAGCCGTCTTCTCCTCCCTGCAGGACAAACGTGCGGAATCCCAGCGCGTATCCCTCGCGGCAGCACCGCAGGATCTCCTCTTTGGTAAGGCGGTAGCGCCGCGCCTTTCGATTGCTCCTGCGAATACCGCAGTAATAGCAGTCGTTGCGGCAAAAGCTGGTAAATTCAATCAGGCCGCGGATATAAACGTCTGTCCCGTAATATTGCCTGCGCACTTCATCCGCGCGCGCAAACAGCGCGCAGTCGTATGCGTCGGTCTCGATCAGTTGTTTTAGTTCCTTGTCCGGCAGCGTCCGGTTTTGCAATAATTGTTCGATTCTGTCTGGCATCTTGTTCTTTTCGTCCGGGAAATCCCGTTTTTTGTTTTGGTTTTCAGAAACTGCGGTATCCGTACCGCTTTGTTTTTTATTTTATCATTTTCCTGCGCTGTTTGCCATGGTTTTATCCGGCGGCTTTTTGAAATTTTCGTGAATTGCATTGACAGCGGCATAGGAATATCCTAAAATAAAGCAACGGAAAAAATATGCAAAAAAGGGGGAGTTTGCATGGAAACAAGCAAAAGTAACCGCGGCTTTGTCCCGCTTGTCCTTGCCGCTGCGGCAACCGCGTTGTATCTGGGGTTTGCCGTGCCGTATCATCTGCTGACGGCGCCGGACGGCATATCTCTTATCATAGAAAAAATAACGGAAGTGATTGGAAGGGAACCGGACACGGCCCTGATCGTGCCGCATCTGATCGCCGTGGGCGCGGCGCTTTTCTTTAACGTACTCGGCGCGATCTCCTTAAAGCGGATCCCCGCCTTTTTGGGAATCGCCGGCTACATTGCCGCTATCGTCCTGTTTTATCCGTACGGCGTCTTTACGGCGGCGCAGATCCTGTTATCCCTGATCGGCATTCTGCGCATCCGGAATGTAAAGAAGAAAAAGAGACGCGCGGCAAAAGAGGAAAGCACAACGAAAGAAGAAAACACAGCAAAAGAAGAAAACGCGGCGCAGCCCGCATAAGAATCCGCTGCAAAAAGAGGACCTTTGCACGGCTTTGTCCGCCGGTGCGAAAGGTCCTCTTTTTTATTTTTCAAAGGGTTTTTTTATTTCTTTTTCTTGGTGGAAACGTCAAGCACAACCGCGCCCAGAAGCACGGCGCCTTTTACTACCTTCTGCAGATCGGTCGACATACCGCACATAGACATACCATTGTTCAGTACGCCCATAACAAGCGCGCCGACAACCGCGCCGATGATCGTTCCGATACCGCCCGACGCCGCAGCGCCGCCGATGTAGCAGGATGCGATTGCGTCCATTTCAACGCCGTCGCCCATCTTCGGGTTTGCGCCGCCCTGACGTGCGGAAAGCACGATTCCTGCAATAGCCGCAAGGACGCCCATGTTTACATATACCCAGAAGAATACTTTCTTCGTGTTGATACCGGAAAGGCCGGCCGCCTTCGCGTTACCGCCCATGGCGTAAATCTGACGGCCCGCGACGGTTTTGCTGGTGATAAAGTGATAAATGCCGACGATCACAGCCAGAACAAGAAGCTGAATCGGGATTCCGTTGTACATGCCCAGTCTGGTAAAGAAGAACCAGACAATTGCCAGAATAACAACGTCTTTTATGATCATCTGCCACGGAACCAGATTTGCAAATCCGTATTTGTTGTTTGTGCGGATCGTATTGAATTCCGATAAGATGAGGCAGACGGTAACGGCAATTGCCACGATCACGCAGACCAGATCAATTGTCGCTCCGGCAAGCGTAACCTTAATGGTCGGAAGGAAACCGACGCCGATAAAGGAATAGTCGTTCGGCAGCGGGCCCACGGTCAGGGAACGCAGCAAGGTATAAGTAAGGCCGCGGCCCATCAGCATCGTAGCCAGCGTTACAACGAATGGCGGGATGTCCAAATAAGCAATGAAGAAGCCTGCAAAGATACCAATTGCAAGACCGATCGCTACTGCTACCAGCCATGCCAGAGGAACCGCCCAGCCCTGTTCTACAACCAGTTTCGCCGCGCATGCAGCGCCCAGCGCTACAACAGAGCCTACGCCCAGATCGATGTACCCGGTTAATACGCAAAGCAGCATACCGGTTGCCAGAATGATGATATAGCCGTTCTGCATGATCAGGTTGTTAATATTGGTAGGCGT
>CANQJX010000040.1 GCA_947624335.1 uncultured Marvinbryantia sp. | reverse complement strand
TGATAAGCAGATTCGGCACGTTGCCGTCGGTATGCGCAAGGATGGTTCCGTTCATCGCGCTTTTATTTACAAAGTCTACCGTTTTTCCGGCGAGATAGTTTAAACCGTCCAGATCCGCCGGTTCTTCGCCGATGGTAAGCGCGCATCTGGATTCTTCTACGTTTAAGACCGTTTCAAACATAATGCGCGCGCCGTCCTGAATGAACTGCCCCATCGAATGCAGATCTGTCGTCAGATCGACCGACGCCGGGAAAATACCCTTGCGGTCTTTTCCTTCGCTTTCGCCGTAAAGCTGCTTCCACCATTCGGATATATAGTGCAGGCTCGGCTCGTAATTCGCAAGAACTTCCACCGTTTTGCCTTTTCTGTGCAGGATGTTGCGGATGGCCGCATATTTTAAAGCGTCGTTGTCGGCAAATTCCGCTTCCAGCGCCTGTTTTCTTCCTGCCGCCGCGCCTTCCATAAGCTTGTCTATATCCGCGCCGCTGACTGCAATCGGAAGCAGCCCAACCGCGGTCAGAACAGAGAAACGTCCTCCTACGTCGTCGGGAACCACAAAGGTTTCATAACCTTCTTCTGCGGCAAGTTTCTTTAATGCTCCTCTGGCTTTATCGGTCGTGGCATAAATTCTCTTTGCCGCCTCTTCTTTTCCATATTTCTTTTCCAGCATCGCTTTGAATACGCGGAAAGCGATTGCCGGCTCCGTGGTGGTCCCGGATTTTGAAATTACGTTTACAGAAAAATCCCTGTCTCCGATGACATCGATCAGATGCTGTAAATATGTGCTGCTGATGCTGTTTCCTGCAAAATAGATTTCCGGCGCTTTGCGGATTTCCCTGGAAACGGTATTATAAAAACTATGACATAAAAATTCAATCGCTGCTCTCGCACCCAGATAAGACCCGCCGATACCGATTACAACCAGCGCTTCGCTGTCGCTTTGGATTTTTGCGGCCGCCTTTTTAATCCTGGCAAACTCCTCTTTGTCATAGTTAACCGGAAGGTCGATCCAGCCCAGAAAATCATTGCCGGCTCCGCTTTTTGACACCAGCGTCTCTTTCGCTAACGCGACGGTTTTCTCCATCGATGCTACTTCGGACGCACTGACAAATTTTTCTGCTTTTGCATAATCGAACGTTACTCTGTTTCCCATAACAGTCACTCCTTTATCTTCCTATTGGGACTATGCCCCGTCCGGTATATTTTAGCAAAGGATTTCTTTCTTGTAAAGTATGATCAGGCCAGATATTCCGCCAGCACATCCCGTATGATCCGCTCCTGTTCCCTGGAATCCATCTGCCGCAGGATTTCCCGGTTGCGCTCGCGTTCTGCGTCGGCCGCGCTCTCCCGCATACCGTCCTTAATCTTTGCAAGGCTGGTCTTTAACTCCCGCTTTTCTCTTTGCGCGTTGGTCTCCGTCTGTGCGGCTGCTCTCTTATGAAGACCGAGCGCGGGCACTTTGCGGCGGACGCGTTCCTGTACGGCGCCAGCCGGCTGCTCCGCTTCCGGTTCGGGATAGTCCAGCGCATTCCCCGCATGGTAAAGATAGTCTTCCAGCCGCATCTGCAGGCATGAGGTTTTGTAGGGAAGTTCCGTCCACAGCGCCGCCGCCGCGGTTGCCGCCGTAATCCCTCCCGCCGTCCATAAGATGTTCTGCGCGCAGGTATCCGCAAGCCCGCCCCGGAAGCAATACAAAAGTCCGGCCGCCGCGCCGGCAATGCTTACAAGGAACAGCCCCGCCGCCATCCGTTTCCATTGATGCAGGCTCATATGTAAAAACCGGTAGTCGTTGATCTGCCGCCGCACAAAGAGCGGAATATTTGTGTTTTCATTGCACCGTTTGCGGTCCGTCCGATAGTTGTACCGTAATTTTTTCATAAAGTTTTTCTTTTCCGGCTGCGGCTGCGTTACTTCGCGCGTCAGCCTGCTGTACCGTCTGCCGAGTATAAACTGGCAGAGGATTCCCAGCGCTCCCGCCGCCGTCATCACATAGAGTAATACGTTTGTTTCTATGATGGTCCGTATCATAGTGATCCCCCTTTTCCTTTTACGGATTTTTCTGACCGGCTCCTGCAATCTCCCCGGGTCATTTTCTGCAGCGCCGTCACTTGCAGAGTATAGACCCAAAATCCGTTTTTGAAAAGCAGTTTTGCTCGACAAAAAAAGCCCGCAAATATCGCATTTGCGGACTTTTTTACCTTTAAAAACTTCATGTGAAGCGACTTCATCCATCCTGTTTAAGCAGTTCAAGTAACCTTTGTTTTACGCGAACTTGAACTTCTTTTCGCTCCTTTTAGCAATATGCTTTCGGGAAAGCAAAAAGCACGGAATACTGTCGAACGGTTTAGGCCTTGTTTTCGCTGCCCAGCACGTCTTTGATCTTATGCGCAACCACCGCTTTTACATTTGCGCGTCCAACTTTCAGATAATCGCGCGGATCAAAGATCGACGGGTCTTTAAACATAACTTCGCGTACGCCCGCCGTCAGGCCCAGACGAAGGTCGGAGTCAATGTTGATCTTGCAGACTGCGCTTCTTGCCGCCTCGCGGAGCTGGTCTTCCGGAACGCCGATGGCGTCTTTTAACTGGCCGCCGTTTGCGTTGATGATCTTAACATATTCCTGCGGAACCGAGGAAGCGCCGTGCAGAACGATCGGGAAGCCCGGTATTCTCTTTTCGATCTCATGGAGAATGTCAAAGCGAAGCTGGGGTTTTGTGCCCGGTTTAAACTTATATGCGCCATGGCTTGTCCCGATTGCGATTGCAAGAGAATCAACGCCCGTCTTTGTTACAAACTCTTCCACCTCGTCCGGCTGCGTATAAGAGGAATCTTCCGCGGACACTTTTACGTCGTCCTCGATACCCGCCAGCTTTCCAAGCTCGGCTTCTACCACTACGCCGTGCGCGTGCGCATATTCCACTACTTTCTTCGTCAGTTCGATATTTTCATTAAACGCATACTTGGAGCCGTCGATCATAACCGATGTGAAACCGCCGTCGATGCAGGATTTGCAAATATCAAAATCTGCGCCGTGATCCAAATGCAGGGCGATCGGGATATTCGGGTTTTCGATCAGAGCCGCCTCAACCAGCTTTACAAGATAGGTGTGATTCGCATACTTTCTTGCGCCTGCGGACACCTGCAGGATAATCGGAGAATTCAGTTCGCCGGCCGCCTCTGTGATAGCCTGAACGATCTCCATGTTGTTCACGTTGAAAGCGCCGATTGCGTAACCGCCGTCATAAGCTTTCTTAAACATTTCTGTAGTTGTTACTAATGGCATAATTACATCTCCCTTTCTTTATCTTTTTACGCAAGACCCAAATCTTGGTTCTTGACATAGTATAACACATTTCTTTCCAATTTCCTATTACTTTATTTAGAAATTTTTTCCAGGTACGCCCTGCGTCCCGCTTCATAAAGATTATTGCCTTCCTGATCAATAATCACAACCAGCGGCATGTCCTCCACAAAAAGCCTGCGCAGCGCCTCCGCCCCCAGATCCTCATAAGCGATCAGTTCGCTTTTTTTGATACATTGTGCAAGCAGCGCGCCTGCGCCGCCGATGGCGCCGAAATAAACGCCATGATACGTTTTCATGGCTTCTACCACTTCCGGGAGGCGCGCGCCTTTTCCGATCATGCCGCGCACTCCCACGGACAGCAGGGTCGGCGCGTAAGCGTCCATGCGCCCGCTGGTCGTAGGTCCGGCGGAGCCGATCACCTGTCCTGGTTTTGCGGGGGACGGCCCCACATAATAAATCGTCGCGTCTTTCGGGTCAAACGGAAGCTCCCGCCCCTGCGCAAGCGCCTCGCACATGCGCTTGTGGCCGGCGTCGCGCGAGGTATAAACAACGCCGGTAAGCAGCACCTCGTCCCCCGCCTTCAACGTCTTTGCCAGTTCTTCCGTTAACGGAAGCCGTATTTTCCGCACCATCTAAATCACCTCCGTCGTATGGCGTGTTACATGGCAGTTTATGTTAATGGCGCACGGCATCCCGGCTATGTGCGTAGGCATGGTTTCAATATGAACGCCCAGCGCCGTCGTCCTGCCGCCGAAGCCCTGCGGCCCGATGCCAAGCCGGTTGATCTTTTCCAGCATTTCCTTTTCCAGAGCCGCGTAAAACGGATCTGTATGGGAAGAATGGATGGGACGCAGCAGCGCTTTTTTAGAAAGGAGCGCCGCCTTATCAAACGTGCCGCCGATCCCCACGCCTACGACCATGGGCGGACAGGGATTGGGGCCCGCCGCTTCCACCGTTTCTATAATAAAGTCTTTGATTCCCTGCAGGCCCGCAGACGGTTTAAGCATCCGGATCGCGCTCATGTTTTCACTTCCGAACCCCTTAGGGGCTACGGTAATTTTAATCTGTTCTCCCGGAACAATCTCCGTGTAAAGCATCGCCGGCGTATTGTCCCCGGTATTTGTGCGGCGCACCGGATCCCTGACCACAGATTTGCGCAGGTATCCTTTTTCATAGCCGCGGCGCACGCCTTCGTTAACCGCTCCCGTAAGATCTCCGCCTGTGATATGCACATCCTGCCCGATCTCCAGAAATACGCACGCCATTCCGGTGTCCTGGCAGATCGGCACATGAGCGGCATCCGCAATCTGATAATTTTCAATGATCCGGTCCAGCACGCCCTGGGCAATCTCCCAATCCTCGCACGCGCGGCAGTTTTGGATCGCCTCTTTGACGTCTGACGGCAGATGCTCGTTCGCCTCGATGCAAAGGCGCTCTGTCACATCCGTAATAAGATCTGCGCAAATTTCTCTCATCTTTTCCTGCTCCTTTGCCGGAGAGCGGCTGACCGCCCGCCTGTCCGGCCGTATTTTACCTGTTCCTATTGTGATGGATTTTTGTACGGATGTCAAGAAAAAGCAAAAAAAAGCACCGCCCCCACAGCCCTATGGCTGCAAAAGCGATACTTTGCCTGCGCGATCAGGGGTTCGAACCCTGGACACCCTGATTAAGAGGTTTAAGTCCCTCGGCAAAATGAAACGCCCGGTTGAGAGTGGGGATCTCCGGGGGCCCCCACCGATACCGGGTGTCTTATTTTGCCGATTGAACTGGCGCTATATACTTGACATTAGCAACATTTTAAACTCAACCCAACCAGCGTCCTGGCGGGTCTCCTCGCCTTTCTGCCATGTCGTCTATGCGTTCTATCATTTTGTCTATTTCATCATCGTCATTTTCATCAATGTATTCCATAATATCGCCCGGTTGGCATTTTAAGTAACGGCAAATACTGTCTAGAATATCTGTCTGCACTGTCCATCCTTTACTTAATTTTGCCAGCGTCGGCGCTGAAATAACTCTTAGCAAACTCGTTTTTTTCATTCCTCTGCGGTTTAGTAAATCAAATAATTTAAAATAACGTATCATAAGCCTTCTTGCCTCCCTATTTTTTAGTATACGTTTAAATTTTTTCATTGTCAACTAATCATAAATTAGCGAACGTTAATATTTCTCTTGACATGTATATTAGCGTATGCTAATTTATTATAAACGAATATAAATATTTTATTAGCTTTTGCAAATTAATATTAGCTTTTGCTACATTCCCGCGGGCGCTGTAGCAAAGCGAAAGAAGCCCGCGAACCCCGCAGGGGTTGTCTACCATCAAATTTATATCCATGCGGCTTTGAAAAACTACCGCTTCCGGGAACTACCGCCGCATGGGCTTGTCCGCCAAACACTTGTGGCAGGCCGGGCAGTAGTGAGAGGCCATTACTTGACATAGTATCATATTTCGGGTAATGAGCAGATTAAGGAGGTTTATGTTAGGCTCATATAATAATTATCGAGAATCCGTTGCCAGTGTAAAACAGCTTGGCGACCATATTCTAAAGGTGACAGAAGTTTCATATTGCCGTATTGAGGGGTTAGAACTTGCCACGCCTAGAAAGTTCCGTTCTAAAAACTCTGTGAACGATTCTAAGCTGGATAGCAACCGCGCAAGGGCAATCTCCACGGTGCGGGAACTTGTTCTCTGTAATCCATGGGAGTATTTCTGTACTCTTACGGTCAGCCCTGAACACTACGACCGCCATAACCTGAAAGCCTATCAGAAAGATTTGTCCGAATTTCTGCACACTTATAACCGCTCCTGTGCCGAAGCAGAGAAAGTCAAATATCTGCTCATTCCGGAAATGCACAAAGACGGCGCTTGGCATATGCACGGCTTTCTCTCCGGCATAAAGCCCAGTGATTTATATGTGAATCCATATGGCTATCTTGGCTGGAAATCTTATGAAAAGCGTTTTGGATATATCAGCTTTAGTAAGATTCGCGACATTGATCGGACAGCGAATTATGCTACAAAATACATTTCAAAGGATGCGTCTAAAAATGTGGCTGATCTGGGCGCTCATCTGTACTATGCGTCCAAAAACCTGAAACGCGCTGATCTTGTATACCGCGGGCGCATTAACCTGCACTGTGACTGGGACTATATACACCCGGATGGGTTTTGCAAGGTAAAGACCTTTGACATGAGAACAGATGATTATGATTCTTTTATTGAGGTAACCGGATGATAACTATTAAGGACGCTTTTGACAGCTTCATACTTGCCAAAAGAATTGCAGGCTTGTCCGAAAAAAGTCTTGTCTGCTATTCTAGTTTCGTGCGCCCTTTTTTAGACTTCCTTGGCAGTTCTACAGACATTTTTAATATCCGCTTTGAATATATCCAAAAGTATCTGCTGTCGCTTCGTGCGCGCCCTATTTCAAAAGCTACTCTGGCAACCTATACCCGCCATATAAAAGTGTTTTTGAACTGGATGCAGGACGAATATAGCATCAGTCTTTCAACCGGAAAAATCAATGTCCCAAAAACGCCAAAAAAGAATGTTTATATCTATTCAGATGAGGAAATCAAACTTATTTTTGAAAGCGTCTCTGTTTCTGAAAAATGGATTTCTTACCGCAACTGCGCGCTCATTGCTCTGATGCTTGATTCCGGTTTGCGCCAAAATGAAGCCTGTACTTTACAAAAGAAATGGGTTGATAATCGGCGTCAAATTGCTACGGTACATGGCAAAGGCGATAAAGAACGCACTGTCCCATTGGGGAAATTGTCCATCTATTACATGAACCAGTATATCAGGCTCTGCCCTTTCTCTATAACAGAAAATCTGTTCCTGAATCGTAATGGACACCCGCTGACATGCAATACCGTTAAGCTGTTCATGCAGAAAATATCGCGTAAGTTGCCTTTTGACTTTTCTTCGCACAGGTTGCGCCACAACTTCGCTACAAACTATTGTTTAGACCAATACCGCGCAAAAGGTACGGTTGATGTTTATAAGCTCCAAATTTTACTTGGACATACTGACGTAAAAACTACTATGCGCTATCTGCACCTTGCAAATGAAATTCTTGCATCGCAGGAAAATATCTCGCATTTGGACACCGTCTTTGCACAAACAATTCTTCCCGCTGGCTGAATTTCTGATTCTGGATGTTATATTTCCCCCACAAGCAAAAAAAAGCACCGCCCCCACAGCCCTATGGCTGCAAAAGCGATACTTTGCCTGCGCGATCAGGGGTTCGAACCCTGGACACCCTGATTAAGAGTCAGGTGCTCTGCCAGCTGAGCTAATCGCGCATTTCCCTATTTTTTGGAACGAAATGTATTATATTATATTTTTTTTATAATTTCAACCCCCTTTTTATCAAATTTTTATAAATGCCTTGCAACCGTTTTCAAAAGGCTTTATACTTATTTTTGTGGAGGGAATTATGAAACAGGAAACAGACAGACCTATGACGGATTCGACATCCGCTCCGGAAAAACCGAAAAAGTTTTTACCGAATAATCAATATTTTACCATCTGCATTTATGTGCTTGTCGTGGTTGCGGTCAGCAGCCTGATTGTCCGCGTAGTAATGACGCCCTACGCGGTATCCAACGGCCTGCGCCATATCCTCGGCGTTCTGATGCCGTTTTTGCTCGGCATTTTAATCGCGTTTATTTTAAACCCGCTAATTAACCGGCTGATCCGGTTTCTTGCCGGACCGGTTAAGATAAAAAACCCGCGCGTCTGCAAAATAATCGCTATTGTGATTTCGTATCTGCTGGTGCTGGGCGTGATCGTGCTGTGTATTCTTTATATTATCCCGCAGATTATTGTCAGTTTAACGGAAATTGTTACCAATCTTCCCAAACTCTATCAACTGACATACGACTTTTTTGATAATCTGCAGGATCGCTTCCCCAATGCGGATGTATCCGAGCTGCAGCACATGGTAGACAGCGTTTTGCCGGATCTGATCGAAAGCCTGCGCGGATTTGCCACGGGCCTGGTGCCGGCTATTTATACAACATCCGTAGCAATTGCGACGGGACTTTTAAATTTTATCATTTCCATTATTGTCTCCGTTTATATGCTGGTGGATAAAAAAGGGCTGCAGCGCTCCATGAAACGGCTGCTTTACAGTTTTGTGCCGACCAGGCATATCAGCCGGACCATGGATGTTCTGTCGGAATGTAATCAGATTTTTACAAATTTTATTGTCGGAAAAGCGATCGATTCCACAATCATCGGGCTTTTGTGTTTTATCCTGATGCAGATTTTCCGTATGCCCTACGCTTTGCTGCTGAGCGTAATCGTGGGGATTACAAATATGATTCCGTATTTCGGTCCGTTTATCGGCGCGGTGCCGGGCATCATTATCCTGCTGATCAATAATCCGCTGACCGCGCTTGGCTTTGCGGTAATGGTCTTTGTCCTGCAGCAGTTTGACGGCCTGTTCCTCGGTCCGAAAATTTTAGGCGGCACAGTCGGTTTAAAACCGCTCTGGATCATTGTTTCGATCACTTTAGGCGGCAGAATCGCCGGCGTGCTGGGAATGTTCCTGAGCGTTCCGGTCGCCGCGGTTTTACGTTATCTGTTAAATTTGTATCTGGAATTTCGTCTCCAAAAACGCCATATTAAATTAAAATAGACAGGCTGCCCTGTCTATTTTTTTCTTGTCTTGCTGGTTTTTGTCTTGCTAGTTTTTGTCTTGCCGGTTTTCTTGTTCGATACTGCTTTTTCCCAGTTTTCGTAAGAAATCATGTGCCGGAAAGAATGTGTCCGGCTATCCGGATATGCCGCGATCAGCTCCTTTTTTTTCTTCCGGAACCGCGTCTCCAGTTTGGCCGGCTTTTTCTTAAGCTGCGTCAGTTTTTTCTTCGAATAATACGTCCCAAAATAATAAAGCTTATCGGTCTTTTTCAGCTTCTTCGCAACTTTCGTTACTATGTTGTGCGTTTTTTTATGGTGGATATGCCCGTACTCGCCTTTTTTATTGTGCGTTACAATGGTTTTCCATTGTTTATAAGAAAGCAGTACCTGAATATCTTTTTGGATTTTCGCTTTGCTGGACGACCACGAATCTATTGCAAAGCCTCCCGCTTTATTTCTTACAAAATCGGGATAGCATAAAATAATGCCGTTATCGCCGGATCGTTTCATCGCCCGCGTAAACTCTTGTTTTCGGGTCGCGTTATTCCCGTTTGTCAGACACACTACCAGGTAGTTGTCTTTCATTAAATGCGCGCCTCCCCAAAGAGTCTCGTCATCCGGATGCGCCACGATCATTACATGATCGATCTTTTTCAGATTCAGTTGCTTTAATACGCTTTTTGTAATTCTCTTTGCCTTGATTACCTTGCTTTTGGCAAGCGCCGTCTGGGGTATGCACAGCAGGCACAAAAGCATAAGCAAGATGATAACTCCGCTTCTTTTTCCTGTTTTTGTCCCGCCCCTCATTATACCTGCCCTCTCCTTTGTTAACTATTTTTTGTTCCGTTCGCCCTGAAGGATTTTAAAAACTTCCTGAAACGACTTTTTGGCCGCAGCAAAATATTTTCCGCCAAGCTGTCTGTCGTACAGGAAAACGCCGATGCTGCGTTTGATCCCTTTCATAAAAAGCGCACCGCCTTTTCTATGGCATATTATACTCTTATTTTATGCTCTGTCAATGACAGTCGGTTCCGCCTGCGCCCGTTTTTCTTTGCGGATCATCATTTTGCAGATGGGGTTCCCTTTCCCGGAAAATTTTTCTTCATATTCCGTCATAACATTGGTGCGCATCAGGTCCTCATCCGCATGAAGGTCGCGCGTGCAAAGAACCGTTTCCCATCCTGCGTTCCGGGCTTCCTCCAGCGCACACTCAAACAAGCCCTGATTGTCTGTTTTAAATTCCACCAATCCTCCGGGCGTAAGAATCCGCTCGTAACGTTCCAGAAACCGGCCGGATACAAGTCTTCTGTCTTTATGCCGGTCTTTGGGCCACGGATCGGAAAAGTTTAAATAGATCCTGGATACCTCGCCCGGCGCAAAAATATCCTGCAATTCCCGCGCGTCTGTGCAAAGAAACCGCAAGTTTTCCGGCCCGCGCTCCCGCGCCTGTATTTTTTCAACCGCCCGCAGCAGCACGCTGGTGTAGCGCTCAATTCCCACATAATTGATATCCGGGTTTTGTTCGCTCATCCGCAGCAAAAACTGTCCTTTCCCCATGCCCACTTCAAGATGCAGCGGACGCCCGTTTTCAAAGACAGACCGCCAATGACCCTGCATTTTCGCAGGGTCATGGATCACATAAGAACTGTTTTCAATTACTTCACTTGCTCTTGGAATATTTCTGAGTCTCATTACCAATACCTTCTCGCTTGAATGGGCGTCCGGTAATTGTAACGGTCCACCACAATTCCTCTCGTCTCGTCGCATGCGTGAATGATTTTTCCGTCCCCGATGTAGATTCCCACATGGTCCGCGTATAACGGCTTCTTACTGCCGTAAAAGATCAGATCCCCCGGCTTTAGCGACGTCAGATTGGTTTTTATCACCTTAGAAGCCGCATAAGTTCCATAGCCGTCTTTCCCTTTGCACTGATCGTCCGCCACTCTCGGAATCTGGATCTTAAAGTGCTTCATCACCGCGTAGGCAAAGCCGGAACAGTCCGCCCCTTTGGTGAGGCTGGTTCCGCCGTATTTATACGGATTGCCCTCAAATTTTTTCGCATATTGCGCGATTTTCTGCCCTCTTCCGCTGTCGGTGCAAACGCC
>CANQJX010000039.1 GCA_947624335.1 uncultured Marvinbryantia sp. | reverse complement strand
TATCTTGGAATTTTGATTCTGATTCTCTCGGCGGTAGTGCTTTACCGGACGCGCTTCGGCCTGCGGCTGCGCGCGTGCGGCGAACATCCGCAGGCGGCGGATGCGGCCGGCATCAATGTTTATCATATGCAGTATGCGGGCGTGCTGATTTCCGGCGCGCTGGGCGGACTTGGCGGGCTGGTGTATGTGGTGCCGACCTCCACAAACTTTAACGCGACGGTATCCGGCTATGGATTCCTTGCGCTGGCGGTGCTGATCTTCGGACAGTGGAAACCGATGCGGATTCTTCTTGCGGCGTTGTTCTTCGGCCTGATGAAAGCGATTGCGTCCGCGTATTCGGGGATTCCGTTCCTGATCCGGCTGAATATCCCAAGCTATGTATATAAGATGATTCCTTATATTGCGACGCTGCTCGTTTTGATTTTTACCTCGAAAAATTCTCAGGCGCCGCGCGCTTCGGGCGTTCCGTACGATAAAGGCCAGCGGTAGCGGGAAACGCAGGTATAAAAATATGGGAAAAGGAGACAATAGAGTAAAATCTGTCTCCTTTTTTTGTGCGGGAAAATAGCCCGCGTAAGGGGAGACTCCGCAGGAGGAACTTATGCGTACAGATCAAATGATAGGAAAACAGAGCGTGCGGTTCGCATGTGCGCCGCATATTATCAGCGCGGCGTCGGTAGTTGGAAAAAAAGAGGGAGAAGGACCGGTCGGCCGCGCGTTCGACCGGATCTGCGAGGACGACCGATTTGGAGAGGACAATTGGGAACAGGCGGAAAGCGCCATGCAGAACGAGGCGATCCGGACCGCTTTAAAAAAGGCGGGTTTGCTGCCTTCCCAGATCCGCTGCCTTTTTGGCGGCGATCTGCTGGGACAACTGATCGCCACTTCTTTTAGCGTAGAGGATCTGAATATTCCGCTGTTCGGACTCTACGGGGCGTGTTCCACCTGCGGCGAATCGCTTTCGCTCGCGGCGCTTGCCGTGGCGAGCGGATGCGCCGATTATGCGGCGGCGGTTACGTCCAGCCACTTTGCGAGCGCGGAAAAGCAGTTCCGCTTTCCGCTCGGATACGGGAACCAGCGTCCGCTGGCGGCAACCTGGACGGTAACCGGAAGCGGCGCGTTTATTCTGGCGCCGGACGGAGCAAACGCGCGCATCAGCGGTTTTACCACGGGGAAAGTGGTGGATTTCGGGGTAAAAGACTCGCTGAATATGGGAGCGTGCATGGCGCCGGCAGCATGCGACACCATTTATCAGAATCTGATGGATTTCGGGCGCCAGCCTTCGGATTACGACAAAATCATCACCGGAGATCTGGGATATGTGGGGCAGACGATTCTGACAGATCTGCTGAAAGAAAAAGGGTTTGACATTTCCGAAGTCCATATGGACTGCGGCATTGAAATTTACGACCGCGAATCGCAGGATACGCATTCGGGAGGAAGCGGGTGCGGATGCTCGGCGGTCATGCTCTCGGCGGTAATTTTGCCGAACATACAAAAGGGCGTGTGGAAACGCGTGCTGTTTGTCCCCACTGGGGCGCTGCTTTCGACAGTCAGCTTTAACGAGGGGCAGAGCGTGCCGGGAATCGCGCATGCGGTTATGATTGAACATTGTTAGGAGGAAGAAAAGGATGGATTATATCAATGCTTTTTGGGTAGGAGGGCTGATCTGCGCGCTGGTGCAGATCCTGCTGGAGAAAACAAAGCTGATGCCGGGCCGCGTGATGGTCATTCTGGTGGTAACCGGCGCGCTGCTTGGAGCGCTCGGCATTTACGGACCGATTCAGGACTATGCGGGAGCGGGCGCAAGCGTTCCGCTGCTCGGCTTTGGAAACGTGCTGTGGGAGGGCATGCGCGAGGCAATTGACAAAGAAGGCCTGATCGGACTGTTTAAAGGAGGGTTTACCGCAAGCGCCGCGGGAATCAGCGCCGCGTTGATTTTTTCCTATCTGGCGAGTTTGATCTGCCAGCCCAAAATGAAAAAGTAGAGCGCAAAGAAAATAAAAAAATAAACAAAAACAAGGCGCGATATTCGGAAGAAATGACAAAAATGACAACGGCGATGAAAAGAGATTGAGTTTTTGTCCAAAATATACTATAATTATTTTCCGAAAACGATTTAGATGGTAAAAATGCTAGGATTATCCGGGCGGAAGCGGATGATCCGCGTGTGGAAAGAGTGAACGGGGTAAAGGATATATGGCTTCTATGAAGGATGTCGCAAAGGCGTGCGGGGTTTCCATCGCCACGGTCAGCAAGGCGCTGAACGGCTACAGCGATATCGGAAAAGGAAAACGCGAGGAAATCCGCAAAGTGGCGGATGAACTGGGATATCTGCCCAATTCTTCGGCGCGCGCTTTAAAAACAAAGCGCACATATAATCTGGGCATCTTATTTGTGGACGACCTGACTTTTGTAAACTGCAATATGCCGGCGCGCCAGAGTTATTATGAACATTGCCGCTACCGCGGGCTGGAGGGAATTGTGGTTGCCTGCATCGATTTTTACACGCCGGAAGTGCAGGAACTGATGCAGGGCAGCCTGCCGGTTGTCACAATCGACCATGTCTTTGACGGGCATACCTGCGTTGTATCGGATAATGTGCAGGGAATGCGGGAACTGGTGCGGTATATATACGGCAGGGGACATCGGAAAATCGCGTATATACACGGCCTGGATTCCTCCACTACAAAAGGGCGCTTAAACGGTTATCACAAGATGCTCAGCGATTATGGAGTGAAGGTTCCCGATGCATACATAAAAAAAGCGGCGTACCGAGACACAGAAGAAACAAAGCGGCTGACCGGCCAGCTTCTGGATCTTTCGGATCCGCCCACCTGTATCCTCTGCCCAGATGATTTTTCGGCGCTCGGGTGCATGAATGCGATCCGGGAGAGGGGGCTGCGCATACCGGAGGATATTTCCGTTGCCGGTTATGACGGGATCACCATTTCGCAGCTTATGGAGCCCAAACTTACCACGATCCGGCAGGATACCGGAAAAATCGGGCAAATCGCGGCGCAGGAACTGATCCATATGATCGAGCAGCCGAAAACGACGCTGGCAAAGACGATTACCGTGCCGGGTGAATTGCTGGAGGGCAGTTCCGTCAAACGGTTATAGGAATTGCACAAACAGGAAAAGGGCATAAATATAGGACTCTGCGATTATCCGAAAAATAGAATCACAATATTGCCGAAAAAAATTTGTTGAATGTAAACAAAATATATAAAAAATAAAAATTTCCACTTGAAATATTGTATAAAATGAAGTATATTAACTTTAGTTAAACGATTTCGGAAGAGTATTCGGAAGAATCGTAAAACTTAAGCACCAACTCATGCCGACAGGCAAAATTCAAGGAGGAAAAAGAATGAAGAAAAAAGTTTTATCTTTGGTACTGGCTACCGCTATGGTTGCCAGCACATTTGCCGGAATGACCGCAAATGCTGAAGAGGAAGGCAAAGTTCTCAACATCCGCGTATGGAATACCGAGTTCCAGGAGCGTCTGGTAGACCATTATCCGGGATATGAGAAAGTTGACGACACACACGGCAAGATCGGTGATGTAGATGTTGTATGGAACGTTACGCCGACCACGGACAACGCTTATCAGAATGCTCTGGACGAGGCTCTTCTCGCTCAGGCTGATGCAGCTGCAGACGACAAAGTTGATATGTTCTTAGTTGAAGCTGACTACATTCTGAAGTATACGGATTCCGAATATGCGATGCCGGTTGCAGACCTTGGTATTACGGATGATGAGACTGCTCAGCAGTTCCAGTATGTAAAAGATCTGGCTACCGATTCCAACGGCGTTCTGAAGGGCCTTAGCTGGCAGGCAGCTCCGGCTGTTCTTATCTACAGAAGAGATATGGCTACCGAGGTTCTTGGTTCCGACGATCCGGAAACGGTTCAGGCTGCAGTAGCGGATTGGGATACATTCCTTGAGACGGCTGGCAAGATGAAAGAAGCCGGATACAAGATGACCGCAGGCGCGGCTGATTCCTTCCGTGTATTCTCCGATAACGTTACAAGCAAATGGGTAGAAGACGGCAAGATCAACATCGACGACAACATTATGAAATGGGTTTCGATGTCCAAAGAGATGGTAGACAACGGTTACACCACCACGGCTGGTCTGTGGAGCGATGACTGGAGCAAAGGCTTCTATGAAGACGGCGATGTATTCTGCTACTTTGGACCGGCTTGGTTCTTTGACTTCTCCATGGCTGGCGATGCAGAAGGCAGCGTTGGTATCAATGGCGGATGGGCAGTTACAAAAGGCCCGCAGGCGTTCTCTTGGGGCGGCACATGGCTGTGCGCAGCTACCGGCACGGACAATGCTACGCTCGTTGCTGACATTATGAGACAGCTTACCTGCAATGCGGACATTATGACCGAGATCGCTACTCTGAAGGGCGACTTCGTTAACAATCAGGGCGCTATGGAAGCACTTGCTGCTGACGAAAGCTTCGGCGATGCAATCCTTGGCGGACAGAACCCGATCCCGATGTTCCTTGAGGGCGTTACCACGATCGACAGAAGCAACATCTGCAACTACGATCAGGGTTGCACAGAGAGCTTCCAGACCGCTATGAACAACTACTTTGACGGCAATGCTACTCTGGAAGAGGCAATTGAACTGTTCAATACCTCTGTACTTGAGAAGTATCCGGAACTGACTCCTGCAGACGTTCCTGCAGCCGAGTAACTTTTAGAACAGGTCAGAGTTGGTGATTAAAAAGCCATGCCTGCGCAGGCAGGCATGGCTTCTTTAATAAGAGAATATTTGCAGAGTTTCCTGCTGTATCGGCGCTGCAGAGCTGGCATCAGTTTTCCTGTGCCGGAGGCACATCCTTTTTAGGGCAGGAAGCGCAGAGATTTGCTGCGAGCTTTGCAGGAAAGGAAAAATAGGGAGGCATACTATGAAGCATGGTAAGAGCAAAGTAGTAAGCTATAACAAATGGGGTTATATTTTTTTGGCTCCGTTTGCGATTGTTTACGTTATCTTTTCGTTAATTCCGTTGATTTCTACGGTTTATAACAGCTTTTTTGAAAACTACCGTTCCGGTCTTTCCCAGGTCGGTCCGAATTTCGTCGGATTAGCAAATTTTCAGGCCCTGCTCTCAAACGGCGAGCTGGCGACATACTTTGGAAATACGATGATTATGTGGATCTTGGGCTTTGTGCCGCAGATTCTGCTGTCGCTGCTTCTGGGCGCCTGGTTCTCTGATCCGCAGCTTCGTCTGAAAGCGGCCGGATTTTTTAAGAGCGTGATTTATCTGCCGAACCTCATCATGGCGTCGGCGTTTGCTATGTTGTTTTTCACATTGTTTGCGGATACCGGTCCGATCAATTCCATTCTGATCAATCTCGGCATCGGACAGGTCCGTTTTATGACCAATGTGTGGACCGTGAGAGGGCTTGTTGCGTTTATGAACCTTCTGATGTGGTTCGGTAATACGACGATCCTTTTGATGGCGGGTATGCTTGGCATTGATACGGCGCTGTTTGAAGCGGCGCAGGTAGACGGCGCTACCAGCACGCAGGTATTTTTTAAGATTACGCTGCCGCTGCTTCGCCCGATCCTGATCTACGTGATGATTACTTCCCTGATCGGCGGTCTGCAGATGTTCGATGTGCCGCAGATCCTGACGAACGGCACCGGCGATCCGATGCGTTCCTCGATGACGCTGATCATGTTCCTGAACAAGCATCTGTTCAGCAAGAACTACGGTATGGGCGGCGCGCTCTCCGTGCTGATGTTCTTTATCACTGGTATTCTGAGCCTGATCGTCTTTAAGATGACGAATACCAAGGTCGAGTAAAGGAGGGGAACGGCTATGACAAAAAAGAAAGAAAAAGGTCTTAGTGTAAGAACAAGACGAATTATCGCATACATAGTGCTGATTTTGATTACGTTTCTTTGCCTGTTTTGGTTTTATGTACTCTTCGTTAACGCGACCAGGTCGAAAGGCGAACTGGCAAAGGGCTTTACGCCGCTGCCCAGTAAATATCTGATTACAAACTGGATCGGAGTGCTTCACGGAACGCTTCCGATTGTGCAGGGCTTGATCAACAGTGCGGTGGTAGCGACTTTAAGCGGCGCGCTTGGCGTATATTTTTCGACGATGACCGCATATGCGCTGCATGCGTACAATTTTAAATTCCGCAAAGCGATCTTCACCTATATCCTGATGATCATGATGATTCCGACGCAGGTAACCGCGCTTGGTTTCTATCAACTGCTTTTAAACATGAAGCTGATCAACAGCTTTATCCCCTTGATCATCCCGTCGATTGCGGCTCCGGTAACTTTCTATTATATGAAACAGTTTATGGAGAGCAATCTGCCGCTTTCGCTTGTTGAGGCGGCGCGTATCGACGGTTCCGGCGAATTTAATACGTTTAACCAGATCGTGCTTCCGCTGATGAAGCCGGCGCTGGCCGTACAGATGATTTTTGCATTCGTTGGAAGCTGGAATAACTACTTTATTCCGGCCCTGATCTTAAGCGACGACAAGAAGAAAACGCTTCCGATCCTGATCGCTCAGCTTCGTAGCGCAGACTTCCTGAAGTTCGATATGGGCCAGGTTTATGTAATGATTGCGTTTTCCATTTTGCCGGTTATCGTGGTATATGTTTTCCTGTCACGCTTTATCGTGGGCGGCGTTGCTGCCGGTGGCGTGAAGGGTTAAACAAAAATCCGGACGACAAAAATACAACGAGAAGAAATAATGAGCCGAGCAAGCGGATGGGTGCGAACCTGTCCGCTGCTTGGCTCATTGCCGTATGGGCAAACGCGCACCCGTTGCCTGACGGCCTTTAAAGCCGCGCTTTTTCCTTGCAATCTCAGGAAGAACATACTATAATACTTCTGATATATCTGAAAGAGACGGGAGGACGCAAAATGCTCAAAGGGAAGACAGTTTTGCTTGGAGTAACCGGAAGCATTGCGGCTTATAAAATTGCATATCTGGCAAGCGCGTTAAAAAAGCAGCATGCGAACGTACAGGTGATCCTAACCCGCAATGCCTGCCATTTTATTACGCCGGTTACCTTTGAGACCCTGACCGGAAACAGGTGTCTTGTAGATACGTTTGACCGTAATTTTGAATTTCAGGTAGAACATGTATCTGTGGCAAAGCAGGCGGATGTTTTGCTGGTCGCGCCGGCAACGGCGAATATCATCGGAAAGCTTGCGCATGGGATCGCGGACGATATGTTAACGACTACGGCGCTGGCATGTAAATGTCCGAGATGGATCTCTCCGGCAATGAATACAAATATGTATGAGAATGCCGTTGTGCAGGATAATCTGAGCGTGTTGAAAAAATACGGCTGGGGTGTGATCGAGCCTGCGGTGGGACGTCTGGCGTGCGGCGACGACGGCGCGGGGAAAATGCCGGAGCCGGAGACGCTTTTTTCCTATATCGAGCGGGAACTTGCGTATGAAAAAGATATGGCGGGGGAAAACGTACTGGTGACGGCGGGACCGACGCGGGAGCCCTTGGATCCGGTACGTTACCTTACCAATTATTCTTCCGGTAAGATGGGGTTTGCCCTTGCAAGGACGGCAATGCTGCGGGGCGCGGCGGTTACGCTGGTAACGGGGCCGACGGCGCTGCCCGATCCCCCTTTTAGCCATACCATACATGTTTCCACGGCAAAAGAAATGTTTGACGCGGTAACGGCGCTGGCGCCCGAACAGGATATTATTATCAAGGCGGCGGCAGTGGCGGATTATCGTCCGGCCAAGACGGCGTCAGAAAAGATAAAAAAGTCGGATCACGACCTTTCTATCGCACTGGAGCGCACAGACGACATTATCGGCTATCTCGGCGCGCACAAAAAGGCCGGACAGTTTTTATGCGGGTTTTCTATGGAAACAGAAAATCTGATCGGTAATTCCAGGGAGAAACTGCGAAAAAAGAATCTGGATATGATTGCCGCCAACAATGTAAAAGTAGAAGGCGCCGGATTTGGAACAGATACCAACGTAGTTACCCTGATTACAAAGGATGAGGAAATTTCACTCCCTCTGCAGAGCAAGGAGGAAGTAGCCGCAAACATCCTTACAAAGATCATGTCCGCAAAGCGGGCGTGACCGGCAGTTACAACCCGGAAGAACGGAGGATTCCGTAAATCCCATCACCGTATTGTATCCAACGGAACAATAACAAGGAGGAAGAAAATGAAGAAAAAATTAACAACCATGCAACTTACCATGCTCGGTCTGATGAGCGCGATTCTCTTATTAATGGCGTATACGCCGCTGGGCTATCTGAATATTGGACCGCTTGCAATCACCTTTAACGTCATACCGGTAGCGATTTCCGCGATTGTCCTGGGACCGTTTGGCGGCGCTGTCGCGGGAGGCGTTTTTGGATTGACCAGTTTTTTGCAATGTATCGGCGTGGGCGGCACCAGCGCAATGGGCGCCGTTCTTTTTGACATCAATCCGTTTCTCGCCTTTCTTCAGCGCGTTGTGCCGCGCGTACTGGACGGATGGCTGCTCGGCTATCTGTTTCGGTTTTTCCGCAAACATCAGAACGACTATCTGGCCTGTGCGGTTACGGGTTTCTGCTCGGCGTTTTTCAATACGCTGTTCTTTATGTCCGCCCTGATACTTTTGTATGGAAATACGGAATATATGCAGGGGCTGATCGGCGGGAAAAATATTATTGTATTTGTCTGTACGTTTGTGGGAATCAACGCAGTGTGCGAGATGGTCTCCTCCACAATCCTTACCGGAGCAATCGGAGGCGCGCTCTGCAGGGCAAAAATTGTAGGAGAGCAGCAATGATTTTAGCGATTGATATTGGCAACACACATATTGTAATCGGCGGGATCGATGCGTCAAGAACCTATTTTATCGAGCGGGTATCTACCGTCCGTACGCGTACCGAACTGGAATATGCGATTGATATTAAAAATGTGCTGGATATTTATGGCATCCATCCGCAGGAAATCGAGGGCGGGATTGTGTGTTCGGTAGTACCGCAGATCACCAATGTCTTGCGGCTGGCGGCCGAAAAAATCCTGCGCAAAGAGGTGCTGGTTGTTGATTCCAAAATGGAGACAGGGCTTTGCGTGCAGATGGATTTTCCCGATCAGGTGGGAAGAGACCTGATCGCGGGAGCGGCTGCGGGGCTTGCCTATTATCCGGTTCCGCAGATTATTTTCGATCTCGGCACGGCAACGACGGCATGCGTGCTGGATGAGCAGCAAAATTATATCGGAGGCGTGATCTATCCGGGTATTCAGGTCTCTTTGGAGGCGCTGACCGCGCATGCCTCCCAACTGCAGGGCGTCGGTCTGGAAAAGCCGGAGCATGTGATTGGGAAAAATACGCTCGACTGTATGCGAAGCGGTATTTTAAACAGCAGCGCAGCGGCAATGGACGGCATGATAGACCGGATAGAAGAAGAACTCGGACAAAGCGCAACGGTTATCGCAACGGGCGGACTGGCGCGCCTGGTAACCCCTTTATGCCGCAAAACAATTATTTTAGACGAAGATCTTCTGCTCAAAGGGCTGTTTTTAATTTACCGGAGAAATAAAAAGGAGAAAAGCTGATATGAAATTTACGGAAGGATACTGGGTGCGCAGCGAACGGGCAAACGGCCTTTTTGCCGCGCAGGCATATACCGTAGAAAGGATTCCGGGCGGCATGCGCATTGTGGCTCCGGTCAAAAAAATCGAGAGCCGCGGGGATACGCTGAATCTTTCGGTGATCACACTGGAATTTGTGGCGCGCAGCGACCGCACGATATCGGTTCGCGCATGGCATTATGAAGGCTACGACGTCCACCGGCCGCGCTTTGTAAAAAATGATGTACGCTGCGACGCAGACGTACGGATTACGGAAGAAGAAGCGGTACTGGATACCGGGCTTTTGAAGGTGCGCGTGCGCCGCAAAGAATTTTCCTATTTCTTTGAAGCAGACGGGCGGATTTTGACTTCCTGCGGATTCCGAAATCTCGGCTGCATGCGCTGGAATAAACAGCCAAGTACAATGCTGCCGGAGAAAAATTATCTTACGGAAGACTGCGACCCATACATGCTGACGGAACTGTCTTTGGGAGTGGGCGAGTGCGTATACGGTTTTGGCGAGCGCTTTACGGCGTTTGTCAAAAACGGACAGGTGGTTGAAACCTGGAACGAGGACGGCGGGACGGCGTCCCAGATCGCGTATAAAAGCATTCCGTTTTATATGACCAACCGCGGGTACGGGGTATTTGTGGACAACAGCGATAACGTATCGTTTGAAGTGGCGAGCGAGAAAGTGGAATATGTGGGCTTTTCTGTGCCTGGGGAGGAAATTTCCTATGATTTCTTCTACGGACCGACGCCCAAAGAGATCCTGAAACAGTATACGGCGCTTACCGGAAGGCCGGCGCTGCCGCCGGCGTGGTCGTTCGGACTGTGGCTTTCTACTTCCTTTACTACCGACTACGATGAACAGACGGCCGCGTCGTTTATCGACGGGATGCAGGAGCGGGATATCCCCCTGCGGGTGTTCCATTTTGACTGCTTCTGGATGCGCGCTTTTCACTGGTGCGATTTTGAATGGGATCCGCAGTTCTTCCCGGATATCAAAGGTACGATCGGCCGTTACAAGGAAAAAGGGTTAAAGATCTGCGTGTGGATTAATCCCTATATTGCGCAAGGCACGCCGTTTTTTTCCGAAGGGGTAAAAAACGGATATCTGCTTCAGCGCGCGGACGGGAAAGGCGTATGGCAGACCGACAACTGGCAGGCGGGCATGGGAATAGTAGACATAACTAATCCCGACGCGCGCAAATGGTACACGGATAAACTGCGCACGCTGCTGGAGTGCGGCGTGGACTGCTTTAAAACGGACTTTGGCGAGCGCATTCCGGTCAATGTAACCTATTATGACGGCAGCGACCCGCACGCGATGCACAACTATTATACCTATTTATATAACAAAGCGGTATTTGAACTGTTAAAAGAAGTGAAGGGGGAAAAGGAGGCCGTGCTGTTTGCGCGGAGCGCCACGGCGACCTGCCAGCAGTTTCCCGTACACTGGGGCGGCGACTGTTTTGCCAGCTATCCGTCGATGGCGGAAACCCTG